>WGMD01000032.1 GCA_016125255.1 Planctomycetota bacterium
CCGCCGCGAAATGCGCTTCGGGATGGATTCGTCGTTGTCTCATTTGCGTCGGCGCATCAGGACCAAACCGATCAGCGCGATCCCCGCCGGCAGCGCGGCGGGCGTCGGCACGGCGACGATCTGAATCCCGTTGATCGGACCGGCCCCGTTGCCGCTCAACTGCGTGCTGGTGAGACTGAACGTCGAGCCGGTGATGTTATGAAATACGACATAATCCCGGCCCTGCGTGAGAATGCCGTCGAACGTTCCTTCCACGCTCACCGCGGTGAACAGATTGCTCAACGCATCGGTGAGCTTGTACGTATCCGAGACGTTCGTGGGGCGATCCGAGTCGGTGTAGACGTATACGTCGTAATACGAGTACTGAATCTGCGAGACGTTGACGGTCCCGTGATTGTCCAGGTACCCGGCCAGCATGCGGTTGTCGCCCGCCGTCGAACCGTTGGTCACGTTGTACGTGTTGCCGCTCGTCCATGACACGTCGGCGGTCGTCGTCGCGCCCAGACTGTCGACGAGGTCGAGGGACGAACCGCTCTGTGCGCCGCCGGTGGTGGTCGAGCCGTTGTTGGCGACCTGGTTCCAGTGCGACTGCCCGATGACGCCGGCGATTTCCTGGACGTTCATCGACGCCGGGGTGCCGGCGGTGCCGTTCCCGCCGCCGACGAAGTTGATGGCGATCGAGGGATTGTTGGTCTGGTAGACCTGGAACCCGTTGAGCGGGGCGCGGTTGCCTGTGGTCTTGGCGGCACGGAGCACGAAGTCCGTCGCCGTCACGCCGTGAAACACCACATAGTTGCCGGTCGGCGCATTGCTGGTCGTGGCGGCGGTGGCCTGTCCGCCCTGATAGACACCCGCGAATGTACCCGAGCCATTGGTGCCTTCGCGGATATTGGATTTGTTGGTGATGACGGTGCCGCCGGTCGTTTCCAGCCAGTACTGCCCATCGACTTGCCCGACGGTATTCTGATCGCCCGCCACGTACACGACGACATCGTACTGCGCCAGTCCGACGCTGTTGACCGTCACGGTCGAGCCGGATCCCGAGTCGTCAAGGTAGCCCTTCATCAGGGCGAAGTCGTCATTGGCGGGGACGGACGTGTCGGCCTGCGTCTCGCCCCAGGTGTTGGTCGTCGACCAGGACACGGTGGTGGAGCCCAGTGCGTTGCCCTGCCGGTCCAGGACGGAGCCGGCTCCGATCGTGCCGGTGTTCGTGCCGCGCGGGGCGACGTTGTTCCAATAGGCCTGTGCATACTGACCGGCGCCGGCGTAGGCGTTGACGACGCCGTTGTTGTTGCCCGCGGTGCTGGAGCCGCCGATGAAGTTGACGCCGAAGCCCGTGCCCTGCGAGGTGTCGATGATCTGCAGGCCGTGCAGTCCGGTGTTGTTGCTGTTGCGCGTGTTGGTGAGCGTGAAGCTCGAAGCAGTCTGGTTGGTGAACACGGCGTAGTTGGCGCTGGGGTTGGTACCGCTCGTGTCGGTGGTGCGGACGAAGCCGTTGGAGGGATAGTTGTTGAGCGTGCTGTAGAAGTAGGTGGTTCCGCCGATGTTGATGGAGCCGGTGCGGCCAGAGGCGTCGGAGCCGACGTAACCGACGACGATGTAGCTGCTGTAGGGGATGGACGCGACGGTGACGCTCGTGTTGCCGGCGGTGCCGGTGTCGTCGAGGTAGCCCTTCATGAGCGAAGCGCTGGAGCCGTTGTTGGTGACGGTCGTGGCGTAGACGCCGTTGGAGGTGAAGGTGGTGATGGACGCGCCGCTTGCGGCGCCGGTGCTGTCGTTGAGGGCGATGCTCGAGCCCGATGCGTTGGCGACGTTGTTCCAGTTGCCGACGCCCGCCACGCCGGCTGTCCCCGTGACCGTGCCGGTGCCGTTGGCTCCGCCGCCGGTGAAGTTGATGCTGATCGCGGAGGCGAAAAGCGAAGGGGCGGCCATCAGCGTTGCTGCCAGTGCGGTCACGATGCGGGTCTTGTTGCGAGCCATTTTCCAACCTTTCATCGAGTGCGGTTTCTCATGTCATCCTGCGACGATTTTCAACTTTTCATCGGTCGCGCCGCAGCGCGAGCAGTCCGATCAGAGCCAGTCCGGCGGGCAGCGCGGCGGGCGTGGGGACGACGCCGACGATCTGGATGCCGTTGATCGGGGCGCGGCCGGCGTTGCCGTTCGTGTTGCCGTGCGCCCCGGCGAGCGCGGTCAGCGTGAAGCTCGAACCGGTGACGTTGTGGAACACCAGGAAGTTGCCCTCATCGTTGTTGCCGGCGGTGTTCCAGTAGTCGATGCGTTCGGCGTAGGCGAGATTGCCCGTGCCGGTCGGGACGGGAAGCTGGAAGGCGTTGTCGTTGACATCGGTGATGAAATCGCGGTTCTCGGAGTCTTCGCCGTCCTGCGTGCCGAAGCCGGCGATGGTGTAGGTGCCTTTGCGCCATTCATTGCCGTTGGACCCGTCGAAGTAGACGTAGACGTCATAGTTGTGGAAGGCGATGTTGGAGACGGTGACGCTGGTGGTCGAGGAGCTGGACGTATCGAGGTAGCCCTTCATCATTTTCTGATCGCCGTTGGTCGCGGTGCCGCCGATGGCGAAGGTGTTGGTGGAGCCGGACCATGAGACGGCCGCGCCGGTGTTGACGTTGAGGTTGCTCACGAGATTCGCCACGGACCCGGAGGCGCCGGCGGCATTGTTCCAGTTGGCCTGCTCGACGCTGACGTGGCCGGCGACGTCGGAGGCGGCCAGCGCCTGCTGATCGGAGCCGAAGTTGATGCCGATGCTGGTGCCGAGCGCGGACAGGAAATGCGCCCGCACGGCATCGGCGCTGAGCGCCTTATTGTAAATGGCGACTTCGTCGATGGTGCCGTTGAGGAAGGTGTTGGGACTGGAGGGGCTGCCGTTGTGGTTGGAGCCGATGAGGATGTCGTTGACGATGTTCATCGTCTGGGTATCCGTCCCAACCGACGCGGCGATGCCGTCCACGTAAAGCGTCGCCTGATTCGCCCCCGTGCCGGCGCGGGTATAGACGACGTGATGCCAGAGCGGGCGCTCGGCGCCGCCCTGCGTGATGAAGGCGCCGTGATACACGCTCACCGAGCTGTTGAACCCGGCGGGATCGCCCTGCGAATTGGAGTGAATGCCGAAGTCGCCGCCGGTGCCTTTGTAAGTGAACAGGTCGCCGCGGCTGTCGGAATTGGTCTGGTACCAGAACTCGACGCTGAACGCGCCGGTGCCCATGTCGTAAGCGGCGATGTCGGGAATGCGCACGTTGCTGGAGGACCCATTGAACGCGCCGGCGGTGCCGAGGCGGAGACTGGCGGATTGAGCGCCGAGGCCGACGCTGTTGTAGGTCGCGGTGTTGGCATTGGTCGATGAATCGGCGGCGGAGGAGCCGCTCGTTTCATTGAACTGCCAGTAGCCGATCGGGTTGTCGGCGAGAATCATCTGGTTGTAGGTGGAGGCCTGGAGGGAACCGGCGGCGAACGCGCCGGCGAACAGTGCGAAGATGATGCGGGTTTGGCGTTGCATAGGTGAAAGTCCTCCGTCCAAAATGGGGTTTCCTCAGTTCGTCCTCGCGTCAGCGGGTATCTCAATGCCGCTCACGCGTGTGGTGCTGTCGACGGGATGCGAATCGCCGGCGAGATGTCCGACGATCTGAATGGCGTTGATCGGCGCACGCGGGGTCGAGTTGCTGCGGCCGGGCACGGCGGTCAACACGAACTGATCGCCGCTGCGGTGCGCGAACACCACGAAGTTGCCCTCGCCGTTGTTGCCCGACGTGTTGCGATAATCGAAGCGTTCCTCATAGGGCTTGTTGCTATCGCCCGCCCCGGGAAGCGCCATCTGAAGCGCCTTGGCGGTCGTCAGGTAATCGCGATTTTCCGAGTCCTCGCCTTCGAACGTCGTATCGTCGATCGTGAACTGCGCGACGCGCCATGACGGGCCGTTGTCGCCGTCGAAGTAGACGTACACGTCGTAGTCGCCCAGCGGAATGTTCGACACGCGGATCGTCGTCGTCGAGCGATCCGAAGAATCCAGATAGCCCTTCATCACCTTGTCCGACCCGGTTGTCGCCGCACCGGGCAGGGCGAACGTCTTGGCGGCGCCGGACCAGGTGACGGTCATGCCGGTGTTGGCCCCGCTCTGATCCGTGAGGTTCGTCTGCGTGCCCGCGGGGCCCAACAGATTGTTCCAATGCGACTGCGCGACCCAGGGGTGACCGGCGGACTCGTCTTCGCCGATCGCCTGCTGGTCCGCGCCGAAGTTGAGCCCGACCGACACGACACGCCCCGCCGAGACGAGCATGCCCTCGGCCGTGCTGAACATCGACCACGACTGCCCCAGCGTCAATAAATCCCGCACCTTGCCGTCAACCGCGATCGCCACCCGGCCCTCGACGACATCGACGCGCATCGCGCCGGTCGAATCGGCCCGCATGACGAAGCGCGTGCCCAGGTCGATGACTTCCACGCCGTTGGGCCCGCTGATCGTGAACCCGCGTGCTTCGGGGGGGACATACGTACTGAGCTGGCCCCGCGTGAGGCGTCCGCGGCCGGGGCCGGTCATTTCAAAATCGCACGGCCCCATCAGGTCCACCACCGCCCCGCCGCGGAACATGAGCTGGGCCGACCCGCGCGCGAGCTTGAGCCGACCGGCCTGCAGGTCCGCACCCAGCGCCAGGTTCGCCATCTCGTCGGTGAACTGTGCATCGTCGGACAGGTCGCTGAGCATGGCGATGGCGGAGGGGTTGGCGATGAAGGTCTGCGTCGGATCGATCGGCCGGGGTTGGGTCGCGAAGTTGAGTGCAACCATCAGCGCCACCGCAGCCGCCAGCGCACCGACCGCGGCGACGGAGCGCCATACGAATCGCCGCGAGCCGACCGCCACGCTGGGCTTGGCGATCGGCCGACCCGCCGGAATCGGCATCGGGGCGTGCTGCCAGTGCAGGAGGGCATCGACCGTGATGAACCGCACGTACCGCCGGCGGGCTTCGGGGTCGTGTCGCAACAGCGTGTCAAGCTCGACGGCCTGCATCGCGGTGAGCGTGCCTTCGACGAGCCCGATCAGCAGCGGGCGCAGCGCTTCAGCCGCCTTGGGGTCGTGATCGTTCATGATTCACCCCCCGTGATCGTCCGCTCGACGCACTCCGCCAGCGCCGCCCGAATCCGATACAGCGACTGCGACACCGCCCCGACCGACCGACCGATCTGAGCCGCGATGCGCTTGACCGATCCGCCCGCTTCGTAGCGCTGGCGGACCATGTCCCGCTCCATCGCCGGCAGCTTGTCCATGCACTGCCGCAGCGCCGTCTGACGCTCGTCGATCGTCGGGTTCTGCCGGTCGAACTCGTCAGCGATGTCCACCAAGAGATCGTCGCTGAACACATGCCGATCCCCCGACCGGCGTTTGCGATGGGCCAGCACTTGAAAATACGCGATTTTCGCCGCCCAAGCCCCGAAATCCGTGCCCGGCTCAAACTCCCCCGCCTTCCGCCAGAGCACCATATTCGTTTCCTGAAGCACATCATGCGCCTGATCCGCCCCGCCCATGATCGCGCAGATATACGCGTAAAGCCGGCTCTGGTAAGCCGTCAGGTCGGCGACGAACTGCTCGGTGTGCGGAATCTGATCCATGAATGCCTCATTCAGCGCCGAACCGGCCGCTATATGAAAATAGGCCCAACCGACCAAATCTCACAAAATTCACCCCTCAGGGATTACACCAATAGTCGCCCCGCCCGTGGCCCATTGCCCATTCGCACCGGCGCGGCAACACTTCGCTCCGCCGCACGTCCGAAGCGTCGCCCCATTTCCGCATCAGAATCGCCGTTTTATTCGCTTTTCACCCGGCAAACCGCGCGCACAGGCCCGCCCGTGCGCACCGGCGCGGAGGCCCCGGCGCGCTGGTGCGCGACCGAATAAGGACTTACAGAAACGTGTGCGCACCCCCGTGGCAAATTGGCCATCCCCGTGCGCGAATTGCGACATCACGATGCGCCCGGCAGGTGAAAAATCGCCGACGGAACTCCGCCGACGAGCAGTTCGATCAACGTGAAACCATGCAGGGATCGGCCGCGGCATCGCGTCGTCTTGCTACGCTGAACATGCTTCGGGCGTTTGACGATTCCTGCATGGAGACTCGCCAAGTCACACGCTCCCTTCGATGAGCGTTTCGCGGTCGGCGCGGACCGGCCGCGCACAGGCGGACATCGATCACGCGCGGCGGTCGCCGGCCGTGAGCCGTGTCGTACGGCGGCGCAGGTTGGACAGGATCAACAGCGCCGCCCCCGCCGGCAGCGCCGCGGGCGCGGGGATGATGAGCGTCGCGTTGCCGGGGCCCCAGCGTGCCGTGGGCGTGGCGGTGGTGGTCGGCATGGCGAGACTGCCGGCGATGAAGCGCGAATCCACAAGGGTCACGCCGGTGCCGCCGGAGTAGTAGCCGCCCACGCTGAATCCGTCGCCGGCGTTTTCCTTCGTGCCGTTGGTGGCCGACTCGGCGCCGATGATGTACTGGGTGTTGGCGGTGAGGGTGATGGAGAATCCCAGCAGCACGTAGCGGTAATCGTCGATCAGCGTGCTGCCGGCGCCGCTGGGGACCGTCACCGACGCCAGGAGCGTGCCGCCGGTCGTCCAGAGCCCGACCTTGGTGTTGGCGATGATGCCGTTGGCGCCGGTGTCCTGAACGCCCAGTGCGTTGATGGTGATCGCCGATGCGCCGATCTGGATTTTATTGCCGATCGTGAACGTGCCCGAGCCGTTGAGATTGGGGTTGAAGTCGGAGGTGACGATCAGCGCCGCCCGGGCCGGTGCGACGGCGCCGAGGCCGAGGACCATCGCAAGGGCCAGGCATGCACAAATGATTCGGTTTGAACGCGGCATACGGTACGATCCTTTCTCGAAATCGGATTCTCAAATTCTCCCGTTCGCGGAACACCCGCGGACGGCGAGGGTCCCGCGCGGCGGCGGATATGGCCGGGCGGCGGGACGAGTTTGCGGCGTCGAACGGCCGGATTCGATGACAGAGCGGCGTCACTGGCTGAGGATGCCCCGCCAGAGCTGCTCCTGCATGAGGTATCCCGCCGCCCCGGCGTTGATCACGCCGTAGCTGAGGATTTTGTCGTTGGGGTCGTCGGCGAAGGTGACGCTGCCGCCGACTTTGAGCACGTTGTAGCCCTTTTCGTGGGCCTGTCGCTGGAGGCCGAAGCTGTCGGCGCAGAGGGGCATGGCGGCGGGATCGGTGCTCAGGTTCGCCGGTCGGTATTTGGGCGCATCGATGGAGCCGCGGTACCCGTAGGTCACCGACATGGATCCGACGGCGGGCGGGATTTTGCTCTCGGGTTGGATGAAGCCCATGATGCCCGTATAGACGGGGTGGATGACGCCCGGTGCGACCCAGTATTTGAGCACATGGGACGGACAGTAGGCGATCGCGTCGCTGGGGGCGTAGTTGAAATGGATGAGGATGCCCAGCCCGGCGTAGTAACCGAACTCGGGGTGTTTGGACGCCTGCTTGAGCCAGGCCGACTCGAACCCGACGCTGTTGTTCTGCTGATTGACGATGGCCGGCGGGGTGCTGAGGTGGTAATCGCCGGAGAAGGCGATGATGCCCACGCCCTGCTGGTGCAGATTGCTCGCGCAGACCGTCCGTCGCGCCAGCTCGCGGGCATTGCTCATCGCCGGCAGGAGAATGGAAATGAGCATCGCGATGATGGCGACGACGACGAGGAGTTCGATGAGGGTGAAGCCATGTTGCGCATCGAGCACGGCGGGGTGACTTAAGTCACCCCGCCTCGAAGGCGCGCGCATCAAGCCGCGCGGGGCCCGTTCGACATGCTCACGGTGAAAAAGCCCCGCCGCGAAATGATGATCGAGATGGCGCGGTGCGTGATTCATTTACGGCGGCGCATCATCAGCGCGCCCGCGAGGGCCAAGCCGGCCGGCAACGCCGCGGGCGTCGGCACGGTGACGGGCGAGGGGCCGGTGACGACGACGTTGTCGATGAACAGGTCGACGCTGCTGGTGGAGCCGGTGTCCTTGAAGCGGATCGTGGTGGTGGCGGAGGCGGCGGTGAAGTTGAGCGTCTTCTGCGTCCAGTTGCCCGCCGCGCCGCTGGGGCTGAAGGCGCCGGTGCTCAAAGGGGTCACGGCCTGGTTCGTGCCGTCAAACACATCGACGGTCACGGTCGGCGTGTTGGTGTTCTGCCGCGTCAGGAAGAACGTCAGCGTGTAGCTGCCGGTCGCGAGCGTGGAGAAGGTCTGATAGGCGTTGTTGCCGGTGACGGTGCCGAAGATGGCCAGAAAGCCGGTGCCGGACTGCGCGACCACCACGTTGCCGGGCCCGGCGGCGGTCTTGTACTGCACGTTGGAATTGTTGCCGACCCACGAGGCGGGCGAGAGCGAGCTGATCGCGGCGCCGTCGGTCGGCGAAGTGTAGCTGTCGAAGTCGCCGTTGGTGATGATCGCCGCCGGCGCGACGGTGCTCATCGCCGCCAGCACCAGGGCCAGACTACCGATTCGGATGAAATGCACGTTCACTTTTCTGCTCCTTTCACAGAGGATGGATCGGGGGTGGGTTCCGACAGGACGCCCGCCGAATCGGCGAGCGATTCAAATATGTTCAGGGAGACGTCGTCCAGAAACACGTCCACATCGCGGGTCGGCGAGTCGGCCGCTTCGATGAATCGCAGACACGTATCGCTCGAACGGGCGACGAATCGCACGGTCCGCGCCTCGGTCCATTGATTCATCGGAGCATCGGCGAAGAAGCGCTCGTGCGCCAGGTCGCCGACCGCGGCGCGGTCGGGCGTGCTCGCGGCGTCGAAGACGTCGACTTGCAGGATCGGCTGTCCACTGCCGGTCTGTCGCGCCAGATGGAAATTCAGTTCGTAGGTTTTACCCGGCGACGTGCGGAGGATTCGCACAAGCTGCGGCCGGGTCGGACCGCCTGAGTAAAACGCGATCATGCGCTCGCCGGCATGCGGACGCAGCCGCGCCGCGCTTTGACGCAGCAGCACGCCGTCCATGATCCACGCATCGTGATCCGCTTCCGATTCGAACCCGCCGTCCGCCAGCTCGACGGGGCGGCTGCTCGTCCATCCGCCCGCCGTCGCATCCATGACCGCGGTCTGCCCCTGATGCAGCACGGCATTGATGAAGCGGGCGGGATCGATCAGCCGCACGCTTCCCTCGGCGATGCGGACCTGCTGCACGTTCAGATCGACGCTGAACTTCGTGCCCAGGTCGATGAGGGACGACCCGTCGGGCAGATCGACCGTGAACCCATGTGCTTCGGGGCGGCAGTATGCCTCAAGCTTCCCAGACGTGAGGCGCCCCCGGTTGGGCCCGGTCATCTGAAATTCGCAAGGGCCGGTCAGGTCGACGACGGCGGAGGATTTGAACATGAGCTGCGCGCGGCCGGCGGTGAGTTTGATCGGGGCGGTGAGGCCTTCGCCGAGGGGGAGGTCGCCATCGGCGAACGCGGCGTCGGGGGAGAGGTCGCTGAGGATGGCGTAAGTCGCCGGGGCGGCGGAGTGCGGCGTGGGGAGTTGGGAGTGGGGAGTGGAAGGCAGGAAGACATAAGTCAGCGCGGCGGCGAGCATGATCAGCGCGGCGAGGTACCAGACGCTTCGCGGCGAGGCGCCGCTCAGCGTCGGCGTCGGGGAGTCGTCCGCAGCGCGCCACGCCGACGCTGAGGCGGCTTTGAGCCGAAGCGTCTGGTTCCGCACGTGGCGGGTCAGTGTGGCGTGCAGATGAATCGCGCGGATGTAGTCGCGCGTCGACTGCGGGTCGGCCAGCAGAAGCGCATCCAGTTCGGCGACCCTGTCCGGCGACAACGGGCGGTCGCACAGCACGTCGATCAACTCGGCGAGGCGGCTGTTCATGCTTCGCCCTCCAGACGCATCGCGCGCGAGACGCATTCGCCCAGCGCGCGGCGAATGCGGTTGACCGCCTTGTAGATCGCGTCAACCGAGCGGCCGACGGATCGGGCGACGGATTGCGTCGTCGCCCCCTCGGCGTACCGCTGCTCGATCAGGTCGCGGTCGGCGGGGCTCAGCTTCGCCAGACAACTTGAAAGCGCCCGCTGACGGGCGCCCAGTTCGTCAGCCATGTCGATCGTGTTCGATTCGATCGCTTCCATCGCCTGTTCGCTTAAGTGCATGCCCGTGCGGGCCCGGCGGCGCTGATGTTCGAGCACTTTGTAGCGAACGATCTGACACGCCCATGCGAAGAAATTGCTCCCGGGCTCAAAGTCGTCGAACTTCTGCCAGAGCACGGCGTTGGTTTCCTGAAGGACTTCCTCCGCCTCGGTCCAGTCGGGCACGAGCGAGAGGACGTAGGCGTGAACCCGCGGCTCGAACTCGGTGAAGAGCCGAACGAATTCATCCACACGATCACGTTTGTCCATCGCCATGCAATAACCCCAGCCCGGAAGGTGGTCCGAATGAATATGACGGTTCGGGGGAAAGTTGGAAGGGGAAAATCGAAAAATCACTCCCCCGTTTAGCCGCGAGCCGAAGGCGAGCGCTTGGGGGAGAAGCGCTCGCCGATGGCTCGCGGCTAAACAAAAAGCCCGACCGTAAAGGTCGGGCCTTGAGGGGTTTGGGATGAAAATCCGGCTTACCGGGCGGCCTTTTCGATTTCGAGGATTTCCTCGGGCTTCTGGCCGTCGATGAAGGACTCTTCGAGCGTGGTGCGGATCTTTTCCAGGGCCTTGTTCTGGATCTGTCGGACGCGCTCCTTGGTGAGGCCGACGATCTGGCCCACCTGCTCGAGGGTCAGCGGGACGGAGTTGTCGTCCTCGCGCCGGTTGAGGGCGAAGCGGTGATTGATCACCGATAGCTCCACGTCCGTCAGCTCGGCCCGGTTGTCCCGCACGATGCGGCTCACTTCGTCGGCGCAGTCGCCTTCATGCTCGTCGAACTTGCGACGGGTGAAGTCGCTGCGCTCCAGGGCCGGGTCGAAGTCCGTCGGGAAAAGCTGCCGGTACTGGCTGTGCTTCATGCCCGAGCGGGAGAAGGCCTTGAGGATCGCGCGGCAGGCGTAGGTCGAGAACTTGAACCCGCGGGCGACATTGAACTTGTCAATCGCGCGGAGCAGGGCCATGTTCCCTTCGGAAATCAGGTCGGCGAAGTCCATGTCGCTGTGACGGACGCGCTTGGCCATCGCCAGCACCAGCGCGAGGTTGGACTGAGCGATCTGATCCCGCAGCTTGCGCGAGAGGTTGTACCACTCGAGCAGTTCGGCGGCCTGCTTGTCGGTGACGGGCTTGTCGCCGATGGCCTTCTGCAGCTTCGCCACGCGGTAGCGGGCGTAGTTGAACTGAAGGAACAGGGCCTGTTCCTGCTTGGCGGTCAGGACCACGTTGACGACGCTCTTCATGTTCGGCGTGCTGGAGAGATCCTCCATCACCGGGTGATACCAACTCGTGTTGGGCTTGGGAATCTCCGGCGCCTCGTCGAAGAGCTTCTTCTGGGCGTTGGACTTGCTGAAAGCGACATCGGTGACGTAGTCCATCGGCTCGTCAAGGATGGCCTTAAGCTGCTCCTGCTCCAGCGGGCTGAGTCCCTTGGCCGAGGGCTTGAGGGCCACGGTCCGCCGGCGGCGCATTTGGTCCAGGGGGGAATCGGTCTTGAAAGTCGTACGCATTGCGAATCTCCAGTGGGTCTACAGGCAGTTCCGTCGCCGCCCACCGTGGGTTGTACGCTGCTCCGCAGCGAAAGTTTGCCATCAATCGGTCATGGATCGTCCGGCAATCTTCGTGCCATCCATCGGACCGGGGCTTTGCCCATCCATGACGAGGCCATGCCTCAAACACATTCTCGTCACAGACTTAGTTGCGCCAACCGGCCAGAAGTTGCACCCCACAGGGGAAAAATCTCTTTCCACGCTGGAGTCGTTCCGTTCGCCGATCACATCGCATCTCCGCCCTCATTTATACCTTATGAACATCGGTCTGCATAGAGTCCGGCGAAGATATTTTTTCCACAATTGTGGAAAACCGCCCCGCGGTAAGTCTATCGTGCGTGCCAGGTTGGCACATCCGAGGTCCGATTTATGCCAAAACGGTCCAACCGTTAGGGTTATCCCTCCCTGATCGGCTCGCCCCCCGCTTTCACCCGAACTTTTTTGTAAGCCCCGCGTAAAAACAGCGGTCACGCGAGGCGCTACCCAAACCCCATCTCCTTGTGCCTCGCGATGTTAGCGGCATGACGTCCCCCATGCCGCTCTCAGACCACGGGCATCGTGCCCCCCGCGATGCCCATGTTTGGGCGTCCGGCGAAAACCGGACGCCTTTTTTGTTGTCTCACCGCCCTGACGCCGCGATCCACCCGCCGCCCAGCACGCGCTCGCCGTCATAACACACGACCGCCTGCCCCGGCGCGACCGCGTCCTGCGGGGCGTCAAAGCGCACGATCATCCGATCGCCTTCGACTTGCACCGTCGCCGGGACCGGAACCGCGTTGTAACGAATCTTGGCCGTGCATCGCCGCGGGGTTTGCGGCGGGTCGATGAGCCAGTTCATTTGATCCGCCGTGCACCAGGTCGTCGCCAGTGCTTCGCGCGGGCCGACGGTGATGGTGTTGCTGGCCGCATCCTTGCCGACGACATAGATGGGGTAGCCCAGCGCGACGCCGACGCCGCGGCGTTGGCCGATGGTGAAATGCTGATGGCCTTCATGTTGCCCGACCTCGCGGCCGTCCATGTCGCAAATACTTCCGGGGGCGAACCCGCCGGGCGTCTTGGCTTTGACGACGCGGGCGTAGTCCATGTCGGGCACGAAGCAGATCTCCTGCGAATCGGGCTTGTCGAACACGGGCAGATCAAACTCTTTGGCCAGCGCCCGGATCTCCCGCTTGTGATACCCGCCGACGGGGAGCAGCATCTTCGCGAGTTTTTCCGGGGGCGCGCCGAACAAGACGTAGCTTTGATCCTTCGTGTGATCGACGCCGCGCAGGAGGGCGGGCTTCCCGTCGATCGTTTGAACGCGCGCGTAGTGTCCCGAAGCGACGAAGTCGGCGTCGATCGACCGGGCGTAGTCGGCGAGTTTGCCGAACTTGAGCCAGTCATTGCAGCGGACGCAGGGATTGGGCGTCCGCCCGGCGTTGTACTCGGCGGCGAAGTAGTCGATGATCCGCCCGAAATCGCGCTTGAAGTTGAGCACGTAGAACCCGACGCCGAGTTTGGCCGCCACGTGCTGAGCGTCTTTCGCATCGTTGATCGAGCAGCAGCCCTGATGGCCGATTTTGACATGAGGGTCGCACGCCTCGGTTTGAGCGAGGGATTCTCCGGGCGATCCGAGGCGCATGAAGCAGCCGACGACGTCGTAGCCGTCGCGCATGAGCATCGCCGCCGCCACGGACGAATCGACGCCGCCGGACATCGCCACCAGGACTTTCCCGCGGGAAACAGGCATGTCCCAATGTTATGCCGCCTCCCCGTTTAGCGGCGGGGCACCGCCCCGCGCTTCTTCTTATTTGTGGTAAATTACGAGAGCAGCGTTAAGACAAGAAGCGTCGGGCGTTGCCCGACCGCTAAACAGGGGGCCCATCATGATTCTCGCGTCTCACGCCATTTTCGCGGCGTACGGGTTCTGGCTCCCCAATGACCCGCGCGGCTCGTGGTCCGACTTCGTCCGCAACTGGGACCTTCTCCGTCACGGACACGCCACGAAAACCCATGTCCGCCGCAGCGTGGCGCATACGCAACATGATCGAACGCAGCGATTGAACGCCAAGCGCGATCTGCGTTTCGCGCCGGTCATTTTCAACGGCATCCAAGCCCGTGCCATCGGGCGCGGGTTCGCCTCGGCGATTGAAAAATCCGGTTACGTCATTCACGCCTGTTCGATCATGCCCGACCACGTCCATCTCGTCGTCGCGCGGCATGCGCAGAAAATCGAAACCATCGTCGGACAACTCAAAGGCGCGGCGACGAAACAAATGAAATCGGAGAATCTCCATCCGCCCGCTGCAACGCCGTGGGTGCGGAGGTGCTGGAAGGTGTTTCTCGACACGGAGGATGACATTCGCCGCGCGATCGAATACGTTGAACGCAATCCGATCAAGGACGGATTGCGCCCGCAACATTGGGCGTTTACCACCCCGTTTAGCGGCGGGGCATCGCCCCGCGCTTCGTGACGGGCGCGGCGCGACATGCGAAGATGAAGAAGAAGCGTCGGGCGTTGCCCGACCGCTAAACGGTAAAAGCCGATAAACGGAGCAACACGTTGCGCGTTTATGCGGGGATTGACGAAGCGGGGTACGGGCCCATGTTCGGGCCATTCGTCGTCGCGCGCGCGGTGTTTACGATGGACGCGGACGGTGAGGGCGACCCGGGATGCTTATGGGATCGCCTGCATGGGGCGGTGTGCAAGTCGCCCTCGGATAAACGCCGGCGGATCGCGGTCAATGACTCGAAAAAGCTCTACACCCCCGCGGCGGGGATGGGGCATCTGGAACGCGGCGTGCTCACGTTCGCCCATCAGGCCGGCCGCGCCGCGGCGACGCTCGACGATTGGCTGAGTGCGATCGGACACGAAGATGATTCGCGCGTGCCGAATCTGCTCTGGTATCACGACGACGCCGGCGGGCCCCCCCTGCCGATGTGCGGCGACGCGGCGGCCCTGTCCATCGCGCAGTCCATGCTGCGCACCACCTGCGAGCAGACCGGCGTGCAGGTCGCCGACGTGCGGGCGGCGGTCGTCTATGAAGATCGCTTCAACCAGATCGTCGCCGCCACGCGCTCCAAAGCGTCGTGCGCCTGGACCTTCGTCAGCCAGCATCTCTGGCACATCTGGCAACACTACGGTGCGCATCACCCCTATGTCGTCGTCGACCGGCAGGGCGGGCGCAAGGTGTATCACCGGCTTTTGCAGATGATCTTCGAAGGCGCGGAACTCCGCCTGCTCGACGAATCCGACGACATCAGCAAGTACACGATTCGCCGGGGCGACAAAGCGATGACGATCAGCTTCGAGGTCAAGTGCGATGCGAACCATCTTCCGGCCGCGCTGGCGAGCATGACCGCCAAATACACACGCGAATTATTGATGGAGCGGTTCAATGCGTTCTGGCGTTCGCATCAACCGGCGATCAAACCGACCGCGGGCTATGTGCAGGACGGGCGACGATTCCTGGCGGAGATCGAGCCGATGATCCGGGTGATGAATATTGATCGAACGCGGTTGATTCGGAGCAAGTGAGAAGAAGAAGCCCGCCCCAAGCGGCGTCGCTAAACGGGGGGAAGGTCACGTGTTTTGACCCCGATCCCCGATCCTCGATCCCCGAATTACGGATTCCCGCCGTTGCCCGAGTCGCCGGGGGCGGTGTATTCGCCGGTCTTTTCGTTGAAGCCGACGGCGGTGAGTTCGCCGGTGGTTTCGTTGTACTCCCAGCCATCGGTGGCGGCGCCGGCGCCGGGGGCGACGACGGTGCTGCTCTCGGTGAACTGATTGCGCGGGGCGCGTTCGAGGTAAGGCCCGAGCGGGCCGTCGGCGACGACGTTGCCGGCAGCGTCGGTCTTCTTGGTCATCACGTCCCACATCTGCTCAACCTTCGGGTACGTCTCATTGTGCTGCACGTAATAGACGCCAAGCTGCGTGCGCAGCACGCGCAGATGTTCGAGCATCGTGCTGGTGCGGGCGGTGTTGGAGGCGTTGGAGAACTGCGGAATGACGATCGCCGCGAGGATGCCGAGGATGACCACGACGATGAGGATTTCGACGAGCGTGAAACCCGCGCGGCGGTGCGAGGCGGCGTGACGATTCATGGATGCGTGCATGTCATTTTCTCCACCGAATGCCCGAATGGGCGCGTTTTTCTCACACGTGGTGCGGACGCACTTTGTACGAACCCATGCCATTGATCGGCCCGGCTGAATATGAACTTTACCTACAAACCCCGATTCCCCGTCGCTCAGCCCCCGGCACAATCGGCACAGTCATTGCAACCGATACCGCAGACACACATCCTCACCGACGCGGCGGACCTGCCGCAGATGCAGCGGCATCGCCCGGCTCATCCATTCGGCCGCCGTGCCAAGCTGCACCGCCGACCGGCGATCGGGATCGCCCAATAACTTGGGCGCGATGAACACGAGCAGCTCGTCGACGAGGTTTTCATCCATGATCGACCCGATCGTGAACCCCCCGCCTTCGACCATGATGTTCGTCGCGTCATGCACGTCCGCCATGTGCTTCATGAGCGTGTGCATGTCCAAGGCGCGCTTGCCGCGCATCGGCAGGGGCACGATCTCGACGCCCGCCTCGGTGAAGCGCTTCACTTTCGCCGCCTCGGCGCGCATCGCCGATTTTGCGACGGCGATCGACAGCGGAGCTTCCTCGAGCGACTTGAGGAGCTTGCATTGGTCGGGCGTGCGGAGTTTGGGATCGACGACGAGGCGGCGGGCGACGCGGCGGACGGGCACATCGCGCGCGGTGAGCATCGGGTCATCGGCGAGGACGGTGCTGATGCCGACCATGACGGCGTCGACGCGGCCGCGCATCTGATGCACGATGCGGCGGGAGCGCTCGTTGCTGATCCATTTGCTGTCGCCGGTCCGCGTGGCGATGGCGCCGTCGATGGTGGCGGCCCACTTGGCGATGACGAAGGGCAGACCGGTCAGCACGCGCTTGGTGAAGGGCTCGACGAGCCGGGCGGCATCGGGGTCGACGGCCTGCCGCTCGACTTCGATCCCGGCCTTTTCGAGGAGCGACACGCCGACGCCGCAGCGCGACGGCGTCGGGTCGAAGAAGCCGATGACGACGCGCTTGACCCCGGCGGCGATGAGGGCGTCCGTACACGGGGGCGTCTTGCCGTGATGACAGCAGGGTTCGAGGGTGACGTAGACCGTCGCGCCGCGGGCGGATTTGCCGGCTTCGCGCAGCGCTTCGACTTCGGCATGGGCGCCGCCGAAACGCTTGTGATATCCCCGGCCGACGACTTTGCCGTTGCGGACGATGACGCAGCCGACCATCGGGTTGGGCTCGACCCGTCCCTGACCGCGCCAGGCCAATCGCAGCGCCTGCTTCATGTACGATGCGTCGCTCATCGGCCCCTACTTTACCACGAGCGGCAAACAAACATCAGAGCGCGGCGGAAATGGCAAACCATTCGGGCGCGGCCGTTGCGTCGTGATACACTGGGGCGACAGCGGTCAGGGATCAGCGGTCAGGCGTCAGCCAGAGCGGACAAGCTGACGGCTGACGCCTGAAAGCTCAATGCTCTTCTCGGAGGTGCATCATGGTCGGATGGATCGTGCTCGGCGTCATCATTCTTCTGGTCCTCATGTTCGTGGCCATCTACAACGGCCTGATCGCCAAGCGCGTGCGGGTCGAGACGGCGTGGAGTGGGATCGATGTGCAGCTTAAGCGGCGGCACGACCTGATCCCCAACCTCGTCGAAACGGTCAAGGGTTACGCCAAGCATGAAAGCGGAACGCTCGAAGCGGTCGTCAATGCGCGGAGCCGGGCGGTGGCTGCCAACGGCGTCGAGGAAACGGCGGCGGCGGAGAGTCTGCTCACCGGCGCGCTGGGTAAGCTCTTCGCCTTGTCCGAGGCGTACCCCGACCTGAAGGCCAACACGAACTTCCTCCAGCTTCAGGGCGAACTGGGCACGACGGAAAACGCCATCAGCTCGGCGCGCCAGTCGTACAACGGATCGGTGCGCGACTACAACACGTCGATCGCGACGATCCCGGCGAACATCGTGGCGGGCATGTTCGGCTTCACCGCCAAGCCGTTCTTCGAGATCGCCGACGAAGCGGAGCGCGCGGTTCCGAAGGTGAGCTTTTGACCGGGGCCGCGTAGCGGCCCGGCGATGGTGAAAAACGCGCGTGCGGGGCGCTTGACGTTTGAGTGAAAAACCCGTCCAATCTGCGCCATGACATCTCCGAAGTACAAACGTGTGTTGCTCAAAATCAGCGGCGAAGGATTCTGCAGCCCCAGCGGCAAGGGGATCGACGGCGAGGAGCTCGAGACGCTGGCGCGGGAGATTCTCGCGGCGTGTCAGCTCGGGACGCAGATCGCCGTGGTCGTCGGCGGGGGGAACATCATCCGCGGCGCCCGGCTCGCCAAAGAAGGGCGCATTCCGCAGGCGACGGCCGACTACATGGGCATGCTCGGCACGGTGATCAACGGGCTGGCGCTCAAGGAGATGCTCGACAAGCTGGGGCAGCCGGCGCGGGTGCTGACGGCGATCAATCTGACGGCGGTGGCCGAGCCGTTCATCCGGGGCCGGGCGATCCGGCATCTGGAGAAAGGCCGGGTGGTGATCTTCGCGGCGGGAACGGGCAATCCGTTTTTCACGACCGACACGGCGGCGGCGCTGCGGGCGGTGGAGATCGGCGCGGACATTCTGCTCAAGGCGACGAAAGTCGACGGCGTGTACGACAAGGACCCGGTCAAACATCCCGAAGCGGTGCGCTACGAGAAGCTGACCTACGACGAAGCGATCAACAAGAATCTGAAGATCATGGATCTGTCGGCGTTCGACATGTGCCGGGCGCATCAGATTCCGATCGCGGTGTTCAACATGAAGCAGCCCGGTCACATCGCCGGGGTCGTGGCGGGCGACCCGCACGGGACGGTGGTTCGGGCGGGGGAGTGATTGAGCGTGTCGGTTGTCGGCGTCGGGTGTACCGTTTACAATCGCCCGCTTCCCATGCAAGCGGAGAATCGCCATGGACCTCGATGAAGTTTTGCTCGACTGCGAAGACAAGATGGAAAAAGCGGTCGATTATCTGGCCGGCGAACTGAAGGGGATTCGCACGGGTCGTGCGTCGCCGGCGCTGGTGGAGTTTGTGAAGGTGGACTATTACGGTTCGATGACGGACCTGCGTCAGCTCGCGCAGGTGTCGGTGCCTGAGCCGACGCAGTTGCTCATCAAGCCCTACGATGCGGGGGCGATTCAGGAAATCGCCAAGGCGCTTCAGGCGTCGGGGCTGGGGCTTAATCCCAACGTCGAAGGCAAGCAGATTCGGCTGAACCTGCCGCCGTTGTCGGGCGAGCGGCGGCAGCAGCTCGTCGGATCGGTCAAGCAGATGGCCGAGCAGGCCAAGATCGCCATCCGCAATGTCCGCCGCGACGCCAACAAGCAGATCGACACGCTCGAGAAGGACAAGACGCAGCACATCGCGGAGGACCAGGCCAAGGATGCGAAGGATCAGGTGCAGGAGCTGACCAAGAAGTTCGAGGGCAAGATCGACGAGGCGACGGAGTCGAAGCGGAAGGAGATTCTGGAAGTCTGAGTCCCGATTGCGACATTCTACGATCCCCCGCCGCCCCCCCGCTGGTCTAAATTCGCGGGGGCGGTTGTTTTAAGGGAGGTTGAAGCGACCCATAACTGACCGTATTGACGGATGGTTGGGGGAAGATTTAGAATCGTTGTCGCATCAGCGGGACAGTGACCGATAAATGCCAGGTCTGAATGTGATTTTCGCCGGGACACCTAATCGACCAGGGAGCTTTACCTTGAAGAGCATGATCCAAGTCGCGTTTGCCTTGTTTGTTCTGAGCGTTGCCGTGCAGTCGTGGGCTGCGGAGTCGCCCGCCGACGCCGCTCCGCCGCCGCAGCAGGCCCCGGCCGAAGGCGACAAGAAGATGGATCAGGTCCTCGCCGGTCAGGAAGAGGCGATGTGGTCGTACTGGCCCGCGCATTTGTACATCGAAGCCAAGCCCGGCACGGATCGCAACATCGGCACCGGCAACCTCATGATCCCCGTCGTGCAGAACGAGTCGAGCATGCTCTTCGGCGACTTCCGCGGACGCTTCGATGATCATGACACGCAGGAGTACAACCTGGGCATGGGCTACCGCATGGCGGTCAATGACTGGCTCATGATCGGCGGCTACGCCTTCTTCGACGTGCTCGAATCCCAGAACGACAACACCTACCTTCAGACCACGCTCGGCGGCGAACTGTTCATGGAGGACTGGCGCCTGCACGGCAACTACTACCTCCCCGAAGGCGACACCAACGTCATCGCCGGCGGCGGCTCCGGCACCGGCGCCCCCACCGCGCAGATCGTCGGCGGCAACATCCGCATCGTCGGCGGCGGCACCCAGTTCCTCGAACGCGCCCTGGGCGGGTTCGACGTCGAACTCGGACGCCGATTCGAAGTCTTCGGCAACAACCTCTGGGTCTACGGCGGATACTTCAACTTCCATGAAGACGGATTCAGCCGCGTCGAAGGCCCCCGCTTCCGCGCTGAATACCTCCTGCCTCTGGACATGATCGACTTCATGCCCACCGGAACCTACGCCGTGTTCGGCGGGGAATGGCAGCATGACAACGTCCGCGGCTCCGAGGCCTTCGCCACCATCGGCATCCGCATTCCCATCGGCTCCAGCGGACGCGGCTCCGCCATCCCGCAGGGCGATTGGAAGAGCTGGGCCATGACCAGCCGCATCGTCCGTGACATCGACATCGTCTCCGGCGTCGCCAAACGCGGCACCTCCGCCGCCGTCGATGAAGTCGCCGTCAACCCCAACACCAACGCCGCCTACTCGGGCATTCTTTTCGCCTCCCCGACCGGCGGTCCCGGCGGCGCCGGCTCCAGCGCCGACCCGCAGGACGTCGACACCGCCGCCGGCAACACCGCCGCCAACGGCGTCCTCGTCGTCACCGGAACAAACAACACCGCCGCCGGCATCCAGCTCGCCAGCGGCGCGACCCTCATCGGCGGCGGACAGACACTCGTCGTCAAGGACTCGATGGGCCGTAGCTTCAACCTCGTCCTCCCCGGCGCCGCCGGAACAGTCAATGGCACCAACGCCGGCAATGACGTCGTGACCCTCGCCGCCGGCTCCAACCAGCTCCTCAAGGGCCTGTCCATCACCGGCGGTAATCAGGGCCTCGTCTCCAATGCCAACATGGGCCTCGTCCTCAACAACGTCACCGTCGCCAACACCGCCGGCACCGGCGTCCACCTGACCAACACCAACGGCCTCACCGCCACGATGCTCACCGTCAACAACGCCGGAGCAGAGGGCGTCCTCGTCGATAACGGCACCAACGCCGACACCCGCACCTTCACCGGCCTGACCATCATGGGCTCCGCCTCCGACGGCCTGGCCTTCGCCAACAACACCGGCGGGTCCACCAATACCATCACCAACGCCTCCATCACCGACCCCGCCGCCGGCGGCGCCTTCCGTGTCGACGGCGGCAACGACGCCGTCGTCTACAACGGCGCCATCACCGTCACCACCAACGCCGGACTCGTCCATGTCGAAGGCAATTCCTCCGGCAATATCGACTTCGACAACGGCACGCTGATGGCGACCAACGGCTCGGGTATCAACCTCGACACCACCGACAGCCAGGTCCGATTCCTCGACACCGTCTCGCTCAACGGCGGCGACGCACACATCGCCGTCATGAACACCACCAACTTCATCGTGTTCATCGATGCGACCGTCACCAACCCCTCGACTTCCGCCGGCGTCGATATCAACAACAACACCGGCATGAATTCGCTCGTCCGTTTCGTCGGCCTTGATGTGACCACCAATGGCACGACCGGCTTCTCCGCCCAGAACTCCGACGGCATCGAAGTCGCTGACTTCTCCTCCGGCGCGACCGCGACGATCAACACCACCGGCACCACCGGCCTGCTGCTCAACAACGTCACCGCCGCCTCCAACAATTTCACGCTTAACTCGCTCACTGTCACCAATGCCAACGGCGCCAACGGCGTGACCATCGACACCGCCTCCGGAACCTACAATCTCGGCACCACCATGGTCAGCGTCGACGCCGCCGACCTCGGCGACAGCGGCATCAGCATCGTCAACTCCGCCGGCAACGTCACCCTCGCCAACACCACCATCACTCACAACGGCACCGGCATCGGCATCGAACTCAACAACAACACCGGCACCACCACCCTCGCCAGTCTGAACGTCACCACCGCCGACGGCACCGCCGTCTCCGCGGTCAACGGCGGAACCTTCGACCTCCTCAACCCCACCAGCGTCATCAACGCCACCGGCGGCAACGGCCTGTTCATCCAGAACACCGCGCTCCAGACCAACGGCGTCTCCGGCTGGACGCTCGCCTCCATCACAACCTCCGGCGCCGGAACCGGCATCGCCCTCGACACCGTCAGCGATCCGATCACCGTCACCGGCAACGTGATGATCTCCAACTCCGTCGACTTCGGCATCACCGCCACCGGATTCTCCAGCACCTTCACCGTCCAGGGCGCGACGACCATCAACGGCGTCAACGACGGCCTCGGCGGCGGCGTCGGCATCGACCTGGGCAACGGCGGCGGCACATTCGCCTTCGCCGACCTGACCGTCATGAACACCACCGGCGACGGCCTGTCCTTCGGCAATGGTTCCAACATCAACCTGACCTCCACCGGAACCACCACCCTCGACACCAATGATCACGGCATCAACATCAACACCTCCGCCAGCAACCTGACCTTCAACGACCTGAACATCACCGACTCCAACAACGAGTCCATTCTCAGCACCGCCCACTCCGGCAACTTCACCGTCAACGGCGCCACCGACATCGAAACCCCCGGCGCCGACGCCGTCTCCCTTACCAACATGTCCGGCGACTTCACCGCCACCGGAATGTTCACCGTCTTCGGCGGAGCCGGGTCCGGCGTCGTCATCACCGGCAACTCCGGCAACTTCACCGTCAATGACGCCGACGTGAGCTTCATGAACAACGACGGCTTCGTCGTCACCAACAGCTCGATGGGCACGTTCCAGATCCTCGGCGGAACCATCGGCAACGTCGGCCGCGGCGTCGACCTCACCGACGCGGGCGTCGCCCTCGTCTCCAACACCACCATCAACGGCGCGACCGGCTTCGCCATCCGCGCCAACTCCACCGGCGCCAATACCTTCGCCTTCTCCGCCGACGGCAACACCACCATCGGCACCGGCGGATTCAGCGCCACCAGCGCCGGAACCTCCACCCTCCAGCTCAACCTGACCAACAACGAAGTCGACGCCCCCGGCTTCAACATCAACTCCGGCTCCACCGTCAACATCCAGCTCGGCGGCGCCCTCGGTCAGGGCATGACCTTCAATAACTCCGACAACGGAAACATCCAGGGCAACGGCAACACCACCGGCGGCCTCGCCCCCACCGTCAACGTCACCGGCAACGTCGACATCATCGACGGCGCCACCATCCCGACCCCGTAAGTTCGTCGGACTCCTCAAACCCCAACCAGCGGGGCGACTTGAGTCGCCCCGCTTTTTTTATGAAGTGGTGAAGCGAATTTTACAAAGCCAAGGGCTGAGCGCCGCAAACCCCGATCCCCAACCCCCGATCCCTGATCCTCCCTTTCCCACTTCCTCAATGCCCCGTATGTCCGAACCCGCCCGCGCCCCGGTCCGTCGGCGGCAGTTCGTCGACTTCGTCCCACGCCGCGACATACACCGGCTTGATGAGCATCTGTGCGATGCGCATGTTGCGCGTCACGACGAACGTCGCCGACCCGTGATTGATGAGCGGGACCATGACCTGCCCGCGATAGTCCGCATCGATCGTTCCGGGGGCGTTGGGCATCGAGATGCCGAACTTTGCGGCCAGTCCCGACCGCGGGCGCACCTGCGCCTCGAACCCGACCGGCACCGCCATGGCGAACCCGCAGGGCACGAGCACGATCTGACCGGGCGCGATGGGCGTGTCCTTCTCGACCGCCGCATGCAGGTCCATCCCCGCCGCATGCGCCGACTGAACCGCCGGCAGATCGACGCCCTCGGAGCCGGGCAAACGCTTGATGGGAACGCGAATCGGTGAATTCATGCGGACATGATAACGCAATTTCCGTTCTCACCTCTCCCCCCGGGAGAGGTCGGCCCGCAGGGCCGGGTGAGGGTGCGCCCAATCACTGACTGCTTTCGACAACCCGCGCGCCATACTACGTGACCACCCTCACCCCAACCCTCTCCCGGAAGGAGAGGGAGCATCGTCAATTTTCATTTTCCTCTTTCAGCGACCTCGTCATCCGATCGACGATCCATCTTCCCCGCGCCGCCGCTTCGTCCTCGGCGAGCATGACGTAGCGTTCCTCGGTCCCGGTGCACCAGGTCATGATCGCCAGATCGATCAGCGCGACCGTCGGCACGGCGCGCTCCAGCACCTCGCGCAGCTCCGTGATGCCCGGCCGATCGTCGAACTTCGCCTCACCGATCAGCGCCTCAAGCTGCTCGCGCACCGGCGCCAGCGCCTCGTCGCCCGGCGGCTCGACATCCAGGGGCTCGAGCTTGGCGAGCCGGTACGGCTCGTGCGCGACTTCCTCGATGATCCGCGCCCGGCAAACGCCCTGAAGCAGCAGCACGTACCGCCCGTCGGACAATCCCTGATACTGCACGATGTACCCGAGGCACACGTTGGGCCGAATCGGCGGATGACCGTCCGCGTATTCCTTCTCGTTGACCGGGCCGTCGAACACGGCCATGGCGATGAGCCCGTTGGAGTCCAGCGCTTCGCCGGTCATCTGACGATAGCGCGGCTCGAAAATATGCAGCGGCAGCGCCACATGCGGCAAAAGCACGCAATCCGCCAGCGGAAACAGCGGCATCGCCTTGTTGAAATCAATCGATAACGTCTCGGACATGTCACATCATAGTCGCCGAACACCGACTCATCCGGCGCGCATCTGCTTGACGGCCACGGCGACGTCCTTGCCTTCAACCGCCGCGCCGGCGGACTTCAAATGTTTGACCGCCGCGCCCGTGGCCTGACCGTCGTTGCCCGCCGCCTTGATGGCGTCGGCGACGGGGGCGAGCGCGGCGACGATCTGCTCGACGCTCAATGTCTTGGGCATCAGGTCACCGAGCACCTCATTCTCCTTCGCGAGCTTTTCCTTGACCGCCGGATCGCCGCTGAGGCCGATCGTCTCTTCGTTGGACTTGATGATCTTGCGGATCACCGCCACGGCCTCCTCGTCGGTGATGGCGCGTGCCTGGCGGGTTTCGGTCATCTGCAGATCGCCGAGCGTGACGCGCAGGATTTCCTTGGCGAGCACATCCTTGGCCTTCATCGCCGCGATCATGCGGGCTTTGACTTCATCGATGAGCATGGTGGATTTCCGTAAAGCGATCAGTCGAGTTTCTTGACGCGGATGTTGCGGAACCAGACTTCGTTGCCGTGGTCCTGAAGCTGAATGCGCCCGGGCAGGCGGCAGTAGTCTTCGTGCGCCTTGAATTTGCTGGCCGCCAGCGCGTCCTTGAACTGCTGGCTGTCCAGGTCGATCTGCATGACGAGCTTGCCGTTGAGGTAATGTTCGAGATGCGAGCCGTTGGCGACGATCTTCGCCGTGTTCCATTCGCCGACGGGATTGAGCTTCTTCTGATCGTTGGCGGGGATCAGGTCATAGAGCGCCGCGGCGCGGTGCGTGCCGTTGGGGCCCTTGTTGGCATCGGGGTGCTTCTCATCGTCAAGGACCTGGTATTCGGGGCCCAGCGCCTGTTTGCCGTAGTTGGTGAAACGGTACTTGACGCCGCTGTTGCCGCCGGAGCTGATCTTCCATTCGAATTCCAGTTCGAAGTTCAGGTAGGTGTCTTTGGTGAACAGGTCGCCGTGGCCGGTGGTGCGGTGGATGACGCCATCGGCGACTTCCCAGCCGTCCTTGACGGGCGATCCGTCGGCCTTGGTCCATCCGTCCAAATCCTTGCCGTCAAAAAGCGTGACCCAACCGGCGTCGGATTGGGCGAAAGCGCACGCGCCGACGGAGAGCGCGACAAGCAGCATGGTGCGGAAGGCGAATTTCATGGCGGGTATCCTCAGAGGTTGGCGGGTCCAAAACGGAGCGACATTATAAACGCGCCCCGCCCGGCCCGACAGTCCGCCAAAAAAAGAAGCCCGCGCCATGGGAACATGACGCGGGCGGAAACAAGAATCGGGGGAAAGTCTCGGACGCGTGGGTCTGGCGGTCATGGCCAGTCAAGCCCGCGACGGAGACTCGTGCTCCCGGCACATAGATATACGACACAAACGCACGCGCCTGCGAGTGGGGAAACCCTGTAAGTGGTTTCCATGACATGCAAAATTCCCGGCAAAATGAGCACATTTTGCGATACCCGGGAAAAACAATTCAAAAGAAAACCCGCGTCAGCGGAGGGGACGACCACTGACACGGGCAAAAACGAACGGGTGGTCGGGAAAAAATTCGGACGGGCGGGTCTTCGCTTTGAAGGCCAGTGAAGCCACCCGGGCGATACCCTTCCCTGCCACACATCCTTTAATACGTTGACGAAGCGCGTTTGTGCGATTGGGGTTTGCCCGGAAGGCGGAGAGACCCAAGTCTCCCCGCCTCGACGCGCGTGAACATCGCAGACGTTAAACTGTTCGCCCATGACCGACACGGCTCCGCGCAAGATCGCCATTGCCGCCAATCCCTACAGCGGCAAGAAGGCCAACCGGCAGCGGCTCGAAACGCTGACGGCGGCGCTGCGCGCGGGGGGATGGCAGCCGGTGCAGATGTGGGACAAGAACGGACTGGGCGAGGCGCTGGCGGACCCGGATTTCGCCGGGCAGTATCGCTGCGTCGTCGCCGCGGGGGGCGACGGGACGCTGCTGCATGTGATCAATGCGCGGCCGCCGGCGCCGGTGGCGGCGTACCCGATGGGCAACGAAAACCTGTTCGCCCGGCAGTTCGGCCTGCGCGCCGATCCGGCGCAGCTTCTGTCGATTCTCGAATCGGGTCACGAACGCCGCGTCGACCTGGGCTCGTGCAATGGCAAGCTGTTCACGATCGTCGCCAGCGCCGGCTTCGACGGGCGCGTGGCCCACGACCTTGCGGCCTGGCGCGCGCAAGGCGACAAACTCCGCCGGGTCGGACGCCTGAGCTACACCCGCCCGATCCTCCGCGCGATGTTCGATTACGACTACCCCACGATGAGGGTCACGGCCGACGGACAGACGTTCACCGGCTGCCTCGTGATGGTGTTCAATCTCCCGCAGTACGGTTTGAACATGCCGCTCGCCCCGCAGGCCGACCCGCATGACGGGCAGCTCGATTACGTCATCTTCGAGCGGCCGGGCACGATGGCGCTGGCGGGTTACGCGATGTCGGTGTTCATGCGTCGTCACATGCGTCGCTCCGACGTGCATACCGGCCGGGCGCGCGAGCTGCGCATCGAATGCGATTACCCCGTGCCGATCGAAATCGACGGCGACCCCTTCAACGCTGCCCCGGCGAATCTGCGGGTTTTACCGGGCGAAATGCGGTTGTTGGTCCCGCCCGCCGTGACGTGAGCCCGCTCGGCGCGTGACTCATCTAATCGTGTACGACGAACACGCGTAGTTCCGCCGCCTGCGCTCCGCGATGCGGAATCGCCACGAACAGCCGGGCGAGTTCGGGCACGAATTTGCTGGTGCGGGCGCCCGGCTCGGTGGGGATCGAGGCATGGAGCCGATACGTGTCCGCATCGGTCTGCTCGAACACGTCGACGCGCCCCGCCCCGCCGCTCACATACACGCGCCGCCGGGCGGCATCGTGATACACATCGTCCGCATCGCCGACGCAGGCCACGTCGGCAACGACCTTGCCGCTTTGCGTATCGAGCACCAGCAGCTTCGCGGGCCGGCGACAGGCGACGATGAGCCGGTGGTTCGCGTCGTCCAGCGCCATCGGAAAATTGGACGCGGCGGCTTTGACGGGCCATGTCGCGATCACCGCATGTTTCTGACGATCGATCACAGCGATGTGCCCCGCCGACGGCACGTTGACAAAAATGCGCTCGCCCTGCGATTCGAGTTGGAACGATTCGGGGTGTCCGTCGAGTTTGATGCGTGCTTCGACGACGCGCCGGTCGGGATCGATGACCGCCAGCGCCCCGTCGCCGTAGCCGATGTAGACGCGCCGGGCGGCCGGGTCGAAGCGCACGTTGTCCGCATCGTCGAGATCGCCGATGGTTGCGACGGGTTTGAGGTCGGCATCGTAGACGTGACACCGCCCGTCGCCGCCCGCCGCGGCGAAAAGCTGGCGCGTCTGCGGATCGACGACCATGCCCGTCGGCGTGCGCAGGTCCTTGAGCGTGGCGATGCGCTGACCGGCCGCGGCGTCGATGACTTCGATCGTGTCATTGCCCAGCGCCGCCACGAAAAGCCGATGCGACGCGGGGTCGTAGAACAGATGGTCGATGCGGCCCTCGACGCCCGGCAGGGCGATCGAACGCTCGAGCGTCAGCGGTTCGTCCGCCGACGACGGCAGCGCGGCGATGAGGATGAACAGACCGGTGAGAAATGCTGCACGCATGCGAGGCCTCCTTCGCCTTGCGTTCCCGGCCGGAAGCGGATCAGAAACTGCGATTGATCACCGCGTCGGCGATCGTCATCAGCGTCGCGCGGGCCGGGGAATCGGAGACGCACATTAACGCCGCCTTCGCCTGCTCGATGAACTGCTCGGCCCGGCGGCGCGCATACGGCAGGGCATCGGAGTCGATGAGCACCTGACCGACCTTGCGCGCCTGATCCGGGCCGGGCGTGCGAAGCAGGTTGAGGAGCATCTGCCGATCCGCCGCCGCGGCGGTTTCGAGGCGGTGAATGAGCGGGAGCGTGAGCTTGCCTTTTTCCAGGTCCTTGCCGAGCGATTTGCCGACGACGCTCGCGTCGCCGGTCAGGTCCAGCACATCGTCGATGATCTGGAACGCCGCGCCGATCAGTTCGCCGTAGCGGTTCATCTCGTCGCACACGTGCCGGTCCGCCCCGCTGAACATCGCGCCCAGCCGGCAGCCCACGCCGCAGAGCGACGCGGTCTTGCGGCGGATGATGTCGAAGTACGTCTGCTCGTCCAGCGACCAGTTGTTGCGGTTGTGCAGTTGAAGCAGTTCGCCTTCGCAGACGGTGTTGGTCGTCGCCGCGATGAGCCGGGCGGCGGCCTGCGAGTCGAGCGAGGAGCAAAGATGGTACGAATGGCTGATGAGGTAGTCGCCGAGCATCACCGCCGCCTCGTTGCCGCGGAGCTGATTGATCGTCGTGACCTTGCGGCGGACGTCCTGCTCGTCGAGCACATCGTCATGCACCAGCGTCGCCATGTGCACCATCTCGACGACCGTCGCCAGCGTGCGATGCTCATCGCGCAGTTGCCCGTCGCTCGACGTGGCCAGCCCGCTGAGCATGACCAACAGCGGGCGCAGCATCTTGCCGCGGTACTGCTCCAGGTGTCGCGCCAGATCGTTGACGCATGACAAATCGCTCACCAGCTCGGCGGCGAAGCGCGCTTCGACCTCGCCCAGCTCCGCCGCGAGCAGCTCCTCAATCGCCTTGTGCTTTTCGCCCAGTGAAAACATGCCGACCATGGTAGGAGAACTGGGGGGCGGGGGGAAGGGGGTTGGGGAAGGGGATCGGGGATCGGGGGGTGGGGATCGGGGTTTCTAGTTTCTAGTTTCTAGTTTCTAGTTTCGGATTTCGCGACGAAGCGCGCTTGGGCTTCGGGGCCACCCTCACCCCAGCCCTCTCCCGGCGGGAGAGGGGGCCGGAACTCCCACCCCGATCCCCGATCCCAAACCCCCGATCCCCATCCCCCGATCCCCCCTCAACGCTCCATTCTCGCCCGGATCATCGCCGTCAGTTCCGCGCGGTTTTCGACGGACGTGTCCAATCGGAACGGCTCGCCGATGGTGACGACCGCGCGGCTTGGGCGCACGTAGGCCCAGAGGGGGTTGTTCGTGTATCGCGGGCCGGTGATGTGAACGGGGACGATCCATGCTTCGCCGCGTTGGGCGATGAGTCCGACACCCGGACCGAACGGCAGCATCGGGCCGCCGGTCTGGTTGACGCGTCCCTCGGGGAAGATGCCCACGACCTGCCCGTCGCGCAGCGCATGGATCGCCGCCAGCGCCGCTCGGCCGTCGCGCTCGCCCCGCCGCACGCCGATCGGTTCGATGATCCGCCACAGCCACCCGAACGTCCCGGTCATGTACTCGCGCGCCATCATCCAATGCACCATGCGCGGCAGCGCCGCCTGAATCAGCGCCGGGTCCACGCCCGAGGTGTGATTGCTCACGACGAGCACCGCCCCGCGGCGCGGCAGACGATGACGCCCGCGCACGATCAACCGGTGCACCGCCTGCGTGTACCATCGCAAAAAGCGCCAGAGCACATTGATCCGCCTTGTCGCGCCCGGGCCGCTCGTCACGTATCGCCACCCGCCCCACGCCGCCGCCGACATCAGCCCGACGCCCATCACGATCGCCGCCGGCCGCATGGACGCATCCGTCGACGGCAGCTTCCAGATCAATCCCGCCAACACCACCTTGCCAAACTCCGTGATGATCTCCTTCGCCGCGAAAACCCGCCCGCGGAGGTAGTCGGGCGTGATGCGCTGAAGGAGCGTGTTAAGCGGGACGAGCAGCGCCCCGGCACTGATGCCCGTCAACAGCGCGATCGCGACGCCGATGGCGAACGTCGGCACGATCATCTGAAGCGCGATGAAAAGTCCGCAGCCAAAAAGCCCGACCGTCATGAGCAGTTCCGTGCCGAGCCGTGTGTTCATCGCGCCGAGGATCACCGCGCCGATGAGCATGCCGAGTCCGACCGGCGCCGCGACGAGGCCGAACGATTCGATGTCGCCGCCGTAGAGCGTGACGTTCACCACCGCCAGCGCGGGCATGTAAATCGACGTGCCGGTCCAGACGATCGCGGCCGTGAGGATCAGCATCGTGACCGGCCGATGCGCGACGGCGTAGCGCAGACCGTCGTGAATCTCGCGCACGGTCCGCATCGGCGTATGCACGACAAAACCCGTCCGCCGCTCGGCCTTGGCCCACGGGGTCTTCATGAAAATCCAGAACGTCCCGCTGATCATGTAGCACGCCGCGGCGATCCCGATGACGCTCGTCGCCGACTCTTTGGCCAGCGGGCCCCCGATGATGAATCCGATCAGGTTGCCGATGATGCCCATCGACACGACGGCGGCGTTGGCGCGCGTCAGCATCGCTTCGCCGACGACGTTGGGCACGACGCTCAACTTCGCCGGCACGAACGTCGCCGCCATCACGCCGATGACCCCCATCATCGTCCACACCATCCATCGATCGTTCACCTCGATCGCCGCCCCGCGCATCTGCGGCATGAACAAAAACGCCCCCAGCACCGCCACACCCCTCAGTTCATCCGCCGCGAAAAGCACCCACTTCCGCGGCAACCGATCGCTGATCCAACCCGCGATCGGGCTCCATAAGAGATATGGCAGAAAGAAAAAGAAATCGATCCCCGACTGAATCGACGAATTGTCCACCCCCTTGCCCGCGTAACCCAGCAGCGACAGGGCCGCGAACATCGCCATCCGGTCCCCCACCCCGCTCGCGAACGTGCTCGACCAGAGCAGATGAAAACTCAAATTGCGACCCAGCGACGGCTCACCCATGCGCGTGAATGTATCACGAAAAAATGCTCCCCGTTGAGCGACGCCGCTCGTGGCGTGCTTCTCCTCCCGCCGAAAACCAGCCGCAAGCGGCGTCGCTAAACATTCCCCCCTCCCCTGCCTTATACTTCTTCCATGCCCGACTCCCCCGATTACCGTCCCTACCTCCGTCCGCGCCGGCTGCGCCGCGGCAAGGCGCTGCGCGATCTGGTCGCCGATGTGAAGCTCACACCCGATGATCTGTGCATGCCCCTGTTCGTCCGCAATGGGCAGAACATCAACAAGCCCGTCCTGTCCATGCCCGGCGTGTCGCAGTTCTCGCCCGACCGCGCCGCCGAGGAAATCGAAGAGCAGGCCGGGGCCGGGCTCAAGTCCTTCATTCTCTTCGGCGTCACCGACCCCGATCACAAGGACGCCCTCGGCTCCGCCGCGCTCGACGCTTCCAACCCCGTCTGCACCACGCTCCGTCACGTCCGCGAAACCGGGCTGGACGTGACCCTCATCGCCGACCTGTGCTTCTGCGAGTACACCGATCACGGACACTGCGGCCCCCTGCACGCCGACCCGGACATCACCGTCGACAACGACGCCGCGCTCCCCCTGCTCGGCAAACAAGCGCTCGTCCTCGCCGAAAGCGGAGCCGACATCGTCGCGCCCAGCGGGATGATGGACGGTCAGGTCGGCGCGATCCGACAGGCCCTCGACGCCGCCGGCCGAACCGACACCGCCATCCTCAGCTACTCCGTCAAATTCGCATCCTCGCTGTACGGCCCCTTCCGTGAAGCCGGTGAAGGTTCCCCGCAGTTCGGCGATCGCCGGGGCTATCAGATGGACTACCGCCGCTCGCGCGAATGGCGCACGGAACTCGAGCTGGACATCGCCGAGGGGGCGGACATGGTGATGGTCAAACCCGCCGCGACGTACCTGGACATTCTGCGTCAGGTGCGCGACGCCACCGACCTGCCCGTCGCCGCGTACCATGTCAGCGGCGAGTACAGCATGATCCACGCCGCCGCCGCCAATGGTTGGCTCGATCTCCAGCACACCGCCGTCGAAGTCACCACCGCCATGAAACGCGCCGGCGCCGACCTGATCCTCACCTACTTCGCCCCCAAACTCCTCAAGTGGATCTGACGATATAATCATGGCAAGGTGCCGCCATGCCCGCACGATTGACCATCGATTCACGCACGATCGCGGCTTTCTGCAAACGTCACAAGGTGCGCCGCCTCGCGCTCTTCGGCTCCGTCCTGCGCGATGACTTTACCCCACGCAGCGACGTCGATGTGCTCGTCGAATTCGAGCCCGACGCCCGCGCGGGTCTGATGGCGATGGCCGCCATGCAGCACGAACTGTCCGACTTGTTTGATCGCCCGGTTCATCTCAGCACGCCCGGCAGTCTGAGCCGATACTTCCGCGATCGCGTGCTCAGCGAGGCGGAGGTTCAGTATGACGCAGCATGATCCGACGGTGCGCCTCAGACACATGCGCGATCACGCCGCCGAAGCCGTCCAACTCCTCGCCGACCATGACATCGACCATCTTCGCCATGACCGAATGCTTGAATTGAGTCTCGTCCGCCTCGTCGAAATCGTCGGCGAAGCAGCGGCGTAAGTCCCGCGCGACATGCAGTCCCGCTACGCCGCCATTCCCTGGCGCGACGCGGTGACCATGCGCAACGTCCTCATTCACGCCTACGACCAGATCGATCTGCAAGTCCTCTGGAACACCGTCCGCTAAGACCTCCCGCCCCCGATCGAACTGCTCGACCGCGCGCTGGCGGACACAAATCCGTGACCGGCCCGCCCCGCTTCAGTGGGGCGGGGCCTCCCTCCCAATTCAGACACAGCGTTTACAGGGACACGCGATCGGCCTACCCTGTAGGGTTCATGCGGATGCGAATGATGGTCATCCTGATTTTGCTGGGCGTGGGGGCGGGCGGTTGCACGTCCGTGCGCGTGACGGATCCGCCGCGCACGGCGACGGAGCAGTTTCTCATGTCCACCGCCGCCGCCGACGCGGTGCGGCAACTGTCCGGCGAAGCGCTGCGGGGGCGGACGGTGTATGTCGACGACACATACATGCCCGCCAAGGAATTTCCGTACCTGATCGGCGACGTGCGGGCGCAGCTTCTGATGGCCGGTTGTCAGATGGCTTTGTCGCGCGACAAGGCGCAGGTCGTCGTCGAGGTGCGGTCGGGGGGCGTGGGCATTGATCGATACGAATTTCTCTTGGGCATACCGGCGTTGCCGCTGGGCGCGGTGGCGACGGCCGCGGGCGCTCCGGCGATCCCCATCAGCACGCCCGAGCTGGCACTGATCAAAAATTCGCGCCAATGGGGCACGGCCAGCATCGCGCTGGTCGCCTACTGGACCGACACGGGCGAGATCATCGCCGCGTCCGGCCCCTACGTCGGACGAAGCGAACGCGAGGACTGGTGGTTCTTCGGGTCCGGCCCGAAAAGCATCAGCGACATCCCCACGACCAAACCGCTGGAGTGATCGGCCGTGGTGCGATGGCTTGTACGAATCGCGATCCTGCTCATCGTGCTCGCGCTCCTCGGTGCGGGCACGGTCACATGGGAGCTGCACACCGATACGCCGCGGGACATGGTCGTCGACGAGATTCAAACTTCGACCGGTCTGCGACTCACGATCGGGTCGATGACGACAAGCTGGTCGGGTCAGTCGACGCTGCACGATGTCGCGATCCGTCTGCCGACGGGCGACGAGCCGATCTTCGCGGCTGATCAATTGGCCGTGCGGCACACGGGCGTGCTGCGATTGCTCTTCGGCGCGGCGGCGCAGGTTCATGTCATCACCGCGTCCGGCCCCGTGCATGTCACGATCGCGCAGGGCGCGGACGGGCGATGGAATATCGAGCGACTCGTCGATCTATTGAGCGCATCAACCAGCGGCGGCGGCGCGACGGCTCTGCCGCGTATTGAAATCGACGGCCTCGCGCTCGATGTGCGCGACCGGGCGGGGCGGCGTGAAACGGTGACCCCCATCAAATTCACACTCGACCCGCTCGGGCCGGGCGCCGGCGAGATCGCGCTGAGCGGGCCGGGGGAGTTGAACGTGGCGGGTCGGTTCAGCACGACGGGCGATATGACGCATGAGTTGACCGTCAAGGCGACGGACGCGGCGAAGGTGATGGGTCTGTGGCTGAGCGATGATCTGAAGCCGGCGTCAGTCGACGCGAAATGGTCGGGTCATGTGTCGGGGCCCGAGGTGTTGGGCGAATTGACGGTGACGGAGGCGCGGGCGGGAGCGAAACGGTTGAGCGGCGCGATGTCGATGGCGATGCGCTCGGGCAGCGTCACGATCAACCCCCGCCGGGTGACGATCGAAAACGGCGACGGCGCGGCGGCGACGCTCGAGGGCGGCGAGCTGGTCATCGACATGAAACACGTCGAGACGCATCAGCTTTTCGTGACGGCCGGCGACACGCGCGCGAAGCTCACGGGGCAGTACGCATGGGGCACGCGGAGCGGCGCGGTGCATGCGGCCTGGTCGGGCGCGGTCAAGGCGATGGACCTGGCGCACCATGGCGAGACGGATGTGCGGATCGAAAGCGGCGGGCTCGACGGATGGCGCATCACGGCGGAGGCCCAAGGCGCGGCCCGGACGCCGCGGGGTCAATGGACGGGCGGCGCGACGCTCAGCGCGACGGGCGAGAACCCGCGGGCGATGACATGGTCGATCACCTCCGACAAGAGCAACTGGACCGACGCATCGGGCGCCAGTACGCCGATCCAAGGCGCGGCGGCGCACGGGCGCATCAACGGCTCGAAGATCGAAGTGACCGAACTGGCGGCGCAGTCGCCGGCGCCTCTGCGGGCGAGCGGCGAATATGACATGGACAGCGGGCAGTGGCACGCCGACGCGGCGGTGAAGCAATTGGACGCGGGCGAGGTCGGCGTGATCGACGCCAGCGCGGCGGCGCACGGCGATGCGAAGACCCTCGCGCTGGACCGCTTCGACGCCCGCGGCGAGAAGTTCACGGCGGAAGGATCGGGCGCTTACACGTTCGGGGCGGACAAGCCGATGACGCTGGCGGTGAAAATCAGCGGGGAATACGCGGCCAACGACACGACGTCGGCGAGCTACGCATGGGAAGGCGACATCGGCGGCGCGGTCGGCGGGAAGGCGAAGCTGGACGCGACGGGCGTGCTGACCATTGAGCGCTTGAGCGTGAGCGGGCAGAAGGTCGACGACATTTCGACAGGGCTGGAGGTATCGCTCGACGAAGGCGTCGTGGCGGCGAAGACCGGGAAGTTCGATCTGCTGGGCGGGTCGGCGAGCGTGTCGGGCAAGTATGTGCTCAACGAGCAGTCGGCGGGATTGAACATCGCGGCGGAGGACGTTTCGCTGGGCAAGCTGTCGATGTGGGTCAATGGCGATCTGAAGCTGGGCGGGGCGGCGAGCGGGAAGCTGCGCGTGCGTCTGCCGCGGGGCCAGGTCACGCAGGCGAGCGTCAGCGGGTCGTGGTCGGTGAAGGATTTTTCGGATGGGGCGATCGCGTTCGAAACGATGACGGGCGAGCTTCGGACGGAGCGCGGGGTGCTGCGGCTGGACCCCGTGCGATTGACGCGCGGGGCGGGGGAAGCGGCCGGTTGGGCGACGTTCGATCTTCATGACGGCCGCACGCTGCACGCGGAATTGAAGCCGGCGAACTGGCCGGTCGAGTCGGAGGCGATCACGGCGGCGGTGAGCGGGGATGTGGTGATTGATGCGGACGTGGTGGAGCCGCGGGTGGGCGGGAACATGACGCTGGACGCGGCGGTGTCGATGTCGGGCGAGGCGATGGGGCGCGTGAAACTGTCGGGGGTGCTGGCGGATGAGCGATTGGTGCTGAGCACGATCGACGCGGACCTGGCGTTCGGCCGGATTCGCGGCGCGGCGACGATTGACGGGCGGGACTGGACGCAGAGCACGGGGGTCTTGAGCGGGACGGGTCTAAAGCCGGGCGCGGCGGCGAAGTGGTGGCCGGAGGCGGCGATGATCGACGGGGCGGCGGAGATGCAGATAAAGTTCAGCCCATCGACGGATCCGCGGGCGCCCGGGCCGATGCATATTGATGCGCGTTGGTCCCCGACGCAGGCGATGGCGATTCGCCATGTGCCGATCGGCGGCGGGACGCTGACGGCGTTCGCCTCAATGCAGCGCGCGATCATCGACGAAGCGAGCTGGTCGATGGCGGACGGGAAGGTCAAGGCGTGGGCCTCGCTGCGGCGGCGCGACGGGCAGTGGTACGACCATGTGCGGATGGATTTTGAGAACCTGGACCTGAACGTGCTCAATGCATCATTGAGCGACGACGAGAAGGACGCGGTGCCGGGCCGGCTCGAAGGGACGATCAACTTGCTGGGCCCGACGCAGTCGCTTGCGGCGATGGTGGGCACGGCGGACGTGACGATCCGCGATTCGAGTCTGCGTCACACGGACATCATCGGCGGCGTGCTGGGAATCATGGGCAAAGGCGAGATGGATCCCGTCGGGTCCGGCCGGGCGTCGATGCGGCTCGAGGGCGGGACGCTGTGGATCGACAAGCTGCGTTACGAGAATCGGGGCACGGAGATTCTGCTCGATGGGCGGATCGACGACATCGCCAGCGGGATGAAGGGCACGGTGAAGATGAACGCGATCGGATCGTTGCAGCCGTTTAAGAATGTGACGCTGCCGATGATGAGGGATGTCGATGCGCTGCTCAAGGGGTTGGCGTCGCAGGTCACGACGGTTCGGATCACGGGGCCATTGGACAAGGTGACGGTTGAGTCGACTTCGCTGCGTGAGATGATGCAGACGGCGCAGAAGCTTTTGACGACGCCGAATCTTTAGGAGTGGGGAGTTGGGAGTGGGGAGTGCGGAGTGGGAGGCGATCCGGGGCTCCCTGCTTCGCGAAGCGCTTCGCAGGGCTGGCGTCGCTGTGCTCCTCCGCGGCGGGAGCTTGCTGAAAATGGCGTACAGGCGTACGCTGTGGGGCGATGGAACGAGTGCATGTGCGAGTCTGGGCGGGGGCGGTTGCGGCGGTGTGCGCGGTGCTGTTGGGCACGGCGGCGACGCTTCACGCGGACCCGGCCGGGTTCGGGACGCACGAGCAGCTCGGGCTGCCGGCGTGTCCGTGGCGCGAAGCGCACGGCATGCTCTGCCCCACCTGCGGGATGACCACCGCCTTCACGCAGGCGGCGCACGGACACGTGCTGGCGGCGATCCAAACGCAGCCGGCGGGCGGACTGGGCGCGATGGCGGCGGCGATGGCGATCTGGGTCGGGCTCTACGTGATGCTCACCGGCAACACCGGCGGGCGGTTCACGCGCGGGTGGCTGCGGCCCGGACGCACGATGCTCATCGTCCTGAGCGTCATCGCGGTTTCATGGATGTACAAGCTGATCGTCACAGGAGCGACCGGAACATGACTCGACGGTTTTGCATGATGCTTTTGGGCCTGGTGCTGGCGGGAGCGCTGGGCGGCTGCGAGGCGGTCGCATGGGTGGCGCAGGGCGTGACGCCGACGCCGCCGCCGATCGATGTCAAGGCCGAGTACGCCGCGCTGGACAATCAGCGCGTGGCCGTGCTCGTGGACGCCAAGCTCGAGACGCTCTTCGAGCATCCGATGGCGCAGCTCGAGATCGCGCAGGCGCTCACGACGCAGCTCGCCGCGAGCGTGCCGGGCGTGCAGGTCGTCGACGCCAAGCAGGTCGTCGAGTTCCAGCAGCGCAACATCTACTGGAACACCTCGACGTACAGCGATCTGGCCAAGCGCCTCAACGTCAATCGCCTCGTCCTCATCGACATCAGCGACTACCGACTCCACGAGCCGGGCAACATGCACCTGTGGCGCGGCACGATCACCGGCACCGTCAGCGTCGCCGCCACCGACTCCGATCACCCCAACGATCTGGCGTACTCGACCGTCGTGACCGCGGCTTATCCGCCGGACAAACCGATGGGCGCGGTCAACGCCGACGAACGCACGATCCGACTGGGCATGCTCGATCTGTTCACGCGCGGCGTCGTCGGCAAGTTCCACGACCACAAGGAAGAACGGGACGCCAAATGACCCGCATTCCCGCCGGTATCCTCGCCCTGCTGACGCTGACGCTCGCGCTGTCGCCGGGGGGATGCGAGGTCGGGTCGTTCGTGGCGACCAATGTCCTGCCCCGCCCCAAGATTCCCGCGGTGTTCGAGCTGCCCAAGCAATCGACCGTCGTCATGGTCGATGACCCGCATCGGCTGATTCCCAACGCCACGCTCGCGCCCGTCATCGCCGCCAACATCGGCGCGGACCTCAAGAAAAACGAAGTCGTCAGCGAAGTGATCGCGCCCAACCTGATCGAAGACCTGCGCGTCAACGAGCAGAACTTCTCCAACTGGCCCATCGACAAAATCGGCAAGCAGGTCGGGGCCAAGCAGGTGATCTACATCATGGTCGAGGGCTTCGATCTGACCGAGTCGCAGGCGATCTACCGACCGACCGCCGCGGTGCGCGTCAAGGTCATCGACGTCGAAACCGGCCGGCGACTTTTCCCGCAGGGCGACAATCTGGGCTACCCGGTGAGCGTGCAGAAGTATTACAAGAACATGCAGGGCGCGACCGACGGGACGGACCTGGTGCTGGCCCGCGGATTGGCCCAGCGCGTGGCGGAGGATGTGGGCAAGCTGTTCTACGAACACAAGGAACGGGAAGTCGGCAGCGGGTTTGAGGATTGAGCCCGAATCGGGGGCGAGCACAGGTCGTTCGTTCATGCACATCGTTCATCTGATCGATCACCGCGAAGAAAAGACCGTGACGGCGCTGCGCGAGGATCTGGCCGGGGCGCTGGCGGGGGTTTCCCATGAACTTTGCCGCGTCGAAGCCGGTCCGCTGGCGGCGATGCGATTGCGCAGCGCCCTGCGGCGGACGAAGCCGGGCGATGTGGTGCATGCCTGGTCCCTGCGGGCGGCGGCGATCGGGGCGATGAGCGGAATCAGATCACCGATGACGGCGACGATCGCGCACATGCCGACGGCGAGCGATGCACGCTGGCTCATGCGCCGGGCGCTTCGCCGCCGGGCGATGACGCTCACGGCGATCGACGCGCCGATCGCCGGCGCGATCGCGTCGCGCTGCGGGCTCGAAGCACACATCATTCCCCCCGGCCTGGACGCACGGCGGATCGAGCGCGGCGACCGTCGCGCGATGCGGATGCGATGGGGCATCACCGACGAGACGATGCTGATGGCGACCGTGCTCGGCGACGCGGCGGAGCCGGAGGACGAACTGCGCGGCGCGCTGGCGGTCGGACTTGTCGAGGAAGCGGGCCGGAAACTGCGCGTGATGCTGCGGGCCGGTTCGACGGCTTCGGAGCGTGCGCGGCGGCTGATGGATGCGACGCGGCGCGGTGAACGGATGCGCATCACGCCCGACCTGGCGGAGTTGTGGCGTGTCATCGACGGCTGCGATCTGGCGATCGGCGTCGGCGGCGGGCTGCCGCTGGCATGGGCGATGCTCGCGGGCAAAGCGATCGCGGGGATGGACAGCGAACATGTGCGGGCGTACGTCCGAGCTGATGTGGCCGGCCTGCTCGCCCCTCCGCATTCGCCCGGCGAACTGGCCAAGCGCATCTGCCGCCTCGCCGACGACCCCGCCCGCCGGCGCGAGCTTTCGCAAGCCGCTCAGACCGCCGCCACCGAATGCTTTGATCTGAATCGCTACGCGCAGCGGATGCACCATATCTACGACCGCACCGCCGCCGGAGCGCCCATCGACTGGCCCGCCCTCGCCGCTGCGGCGCTGCCCGCCGACGCCGGCGCCGCCTGATCCGTCTTTAATTCAGAATGGCACGGCGTCATTGGGTCGAATCGTTGTTTCACCGTCCGACGACTTCATGCCGTTGCACAGAATGACTGGAACGGACTGGATTTGTCCGTCAACACTGATGATGATGGTCGCACGACCCGCGGGAAGATCGCGTGGATGATCGGTGCGGACGAATGTCGGGGCGACTTGCGTGAGCGGGATACGGGCCGCACCGCATTCAAGCCAAAGCTCGACGTCCGTGGAAAATGCAACACCGCCGAAGGCCGCCTGAGTCATGGACCTGCTCCATCCCGAAGCTTGTACATGCGGCCTCGGATCAATGCGATTCTCCCCAATACCTTTGACAGAATCAATTGTCTCAATCTGCCGATCAACAGGCCCGGCCGGTCAATGCGTCAAATCGTGCACGTGCACGTGCACGGTCTTGCGCTCGCTTAACGCCGTTCACTCCCCCAAGGCGGGGGGACTTCAGTCCCCCCCGCCTCGGTCGTGATCATCCCACTAGCCCTTGACCAATCGGTCATTTACGGCGATACTGAGCCGCCCGGGAGCCGAGTGTCCCATGCCGGTGAAAGAGCCAGCTGCGATTGATCGGTTGCCCGAGCCGCTGCGTCGGTTCGTCGCGGCGCTGACGCCTGAGCACAAGCTGCTGCTGACGCTCAAGCATCAGCTTTACGACGGTGACTGGCGGCCGATGATTGCGGACCTCAATAATCGCCTGGCCGGTCGGCCCCACGTGTTCCGACTCGCCGAGCGCATCGAGGACGACCTGAGGCGGATTCAACAGCTTTGTTGCGTGGAAGAGCAATACCAAGTGGAACTGTCCGAGCTGATCAACCCCAGCCCGGACGCCGATTCGGAGGCCGGTGCATGACCCGATGCCGAGCTTTGGCCAGCGTGATTCTGATCCTCGCCCTGTTCGGCGCCGGCGGTTGCGAGCAGGAGACGAGCATCCTCAGCCGACTCCTCGTCCAGCCCCAGACCGCCGCGGACATGGGCTACGGCATCCAATGGACCAGCAACCTCGCCGTCCCGCGCGGCTCGCGCCTCATCTACGCCGAACTCCTCGGCGACAAGCTCGTCACCTTCGAAACCGGAAACATCCTCTCGTGCATCCGAGCCGACACCGGACAAATCCTCTGGCGCGAAAAGGTCGGCTCCGACATCGAGCGATTCTCCAAGCCCGTCCGCGATGACAAACGCGTCGTCATCAGCTCCGAAATCCACGCCTACGTCTACGACATCGAAGGCGGCGACCTCCTGAAGGTCTTCCCCCTCGCCTACGTCTCCAACACCACGCCCGTCGTCGTCGGCGGACTGCTCATCTTCGGCTCCCCGACCGGCGTCGTCTTCGCGCAGGACGTGAGCCAGGGCCTTCTGCGATGGACCTACCAGGTCGGCTCCGCCGTGTCGACCAACCCCGTCATCGCCGGCCCGACCCTCATCACCACCGACTCCCTCGGCGCCGTCGTGGCGTTCAATCCGTTCACCGGCGTCGTCCTGTGGCGCACCAAGGCGTGGGGACGCGTCAGCGCCGAGCCCGCCGCCAGCGATCTGATGGTCTACGTCGCCTCCGAGGATCAATCCCTCTACGCACTCGAACGCACCAGCGGCACCCAGCGCTGGCGCTACTACGCCCGTGACCCCCTCATCACGCCGCCCACGCTCGTCGGCGATTATCTGCTGACCTACGTCCCCTCCGAAGGCCTCGTCTGCCTCGACTCCATCACCGGCGACAAGCTCTTCACCAAGGACATGCCCCACGCCCGGCCGCTGGGGATTCACAATGATCTGCTCTACATCATGAACCCCGGCCGCGTCGACCTCCTGGACCCCGTCAAGGGCGACATCGTCCGATCCGTCCCCGTCCCCGCCGTCCAGCACATCGTCGCCAGCGCCCCCCGCGACGGCGACCTGTACCTGATCCGTCTCAATGGTGTGATCATGAAGCTTACACCAAGGTAAATCGATTTCGAATTGCAGATTGCGGGTTGCATCGAACCGGGACCGCGATCTGTATTTCAATCCCCACTCCGAACTCCCAACTCCGCACTCCCATCATGATCGACCTTGTCCCAATTAAACGTGCCCTGATTTCCGTCTCCGACAAGACGGACCTCGTCCCCTTCGCGCGCAAGCTTTCCGATCTGGGCGTGACGATCATCTCCACCGGCGGAACCGCCAAGAAGCTCGAAGAAGCCGGGCTCAAGGTGACCACCATCGACCAGGTCACCGGGTTCCCCGAGATGATGGACGGCCGGGTCAAAACCCTGCACCCGCGCGTACACGGCGGACTCCTGGGCCTGCGCGATGAGCCGTCGCACGTCGCCGCCATGAAAGAACATGGCATCGAACCCATCGACCTGGTCTGCGTGAACCTGTATCCGTTCGAGCAGACCGTGTCCAAAGAAGGCGTCGCCGAGCACGAGGCCATCGAGCAGATCGACATCGGCGGGCCGTCGATGATCCGCTCCGCCTCCAAGAACTTCCGCTCCGTCACCGTCGTCACCGACCCCAAGCAGTACGACCAGATCGTCAGCGAGCTGGACCGCACCAAGGGCGCGACGACCTTCGCCCTCCGCCGCCGACTCGCCCTCGCGGCGTTCGCACGCACCGCCGCTTACGACACCGCGATCGCCGAGTGGATGGCCGGCACGTCCACCGCCGCCTTCCCGGCGTCCAAGCTCATTCGCCTGGAGCGCGCGATGGAGCTGCGCTACGGCGAGAATCCGCATCAGCAGGCGGCGCTCTACGTCGATCCCCGCGCGACCGAACCCTCCGTCGCCGCGGCGCGCCAGCTTCATGGCAAGGAGCTGAGCTTCAACAATCTCTATGATGCCAACGGCGCGCTCGAGCTGGTCAAGGAAATCGACCCCGCCGAGCGCTGCGCCGCCGCCGTCATCAAACACGCCAACCCCTGCGGGTTCGCCATCGCCGCCTCGCCCGCTGAGGCGTTCACCAATGCCTACGCCGGCGATCCCCTCGCCGCCTTCGGCGGCATCGTCGCGCTCAATCAGACCATCGACCTTTCCGCCGCGCAGGCGATCGTCGAAGGCAAGAAATTCCTCGAAGTCATCATCGCCCCCGCTTATGACAAGGACGCCCTCGCCCTGCTCAAAGAACGCTGGGCCAACGTGCGCATTCTCGAGACCGGCCCCCTGCCCGCCCCCGCCCAGCGCGACCCCGCCGAGTACGATGCCAAACGCATCACCGGCGGCCTGCTCATCCAGAGCCGCGACCTCGCGCCGTTCGACCTGAGCGAATGGAAACACGCCGCCGGCCCGGCCCCGTCCGACGCCGACCTCCTTCAGCTTCGCGTCGCCATGACCGCCGTCAAGCACATCAAGTCCAACGCCGTCTGCCTCGTGCGTGACAACGCCCTCGTCGGCGCCGGCGCCGGGCAGATGGACCGCGTCGCCTCCTGCCGCATCGCCATCGAAAAAGCCGGCGAACGCGCCAAGGGTGCCTACGTCGGCTCCGACGCCTTCTTCCCCTTCCGCGACGGCCCCGACCTCCTCATCGCCGCCGGCGTCAAAGCCATCGCCCAACCCGGCGGCTCCAAAAAAGACGACGAAACCATCGCCGCCTGCAACGAATCGGGCACCACCCTCATCCTCACAGGCCGGCGACATTTCCGACATTAAATCATCATCATCAATGGGTTGCGGCGATTGTCAACATTCTTATCCGCTGATGTTGACAATTGGGTAAAATAGCTTCGTGGTTCACAAACCCGGCCATGATGAAGTTCGACGTTTCATTCTCACGTCTGTTCAAGACCACAGCGCGGATATCGCCACCTTCACGGCATCTCACTTTCAGATTTCGCGTCAGGCCGTCAGTCGGCATCTCCGCAAGCTTGTCGACGCCGGCGAACTTGTCGCACGCGGTGAGACACGCCGGCGCGTCTATGAACTGCGCGTGCTCAGGCACTGGAAGGATACCTTTGCCCTCGACGGCATGCTTGAAGAAGACCGTGTTTGGACCAACTTTGTCGCGCCGTTAGTAAATGACCTTCCCGATGAGATTCAAACCCTTTGCCACTATGGTCTGACAGAGATGGTCAACAATGCGATCGACCATTCGAATGGCTCGCTGGTTCGAATCGAATTGATCAGAACCGCGGCGATCGTGGAATTGAGCGTCGTGGACAACGGTATCGGTATTTTCAAGAAAATCGGTGATGCCCTCAATCTGACCGATCCACGTGATGCCGTCATTGAATTGGCGAAAGGTAAATTCACAACGGACCCGTCCCGACATACAGGTGAAGGCATTTTCTTTAGAACGCGTGTGAGAAGGCCATGGATCAACGAGCCGCGACCGTCAGGGAGCGGTCGAAACAGGTAACAATGAGCGGCGCCGTGACCGCTCCCTCACGGTCGCGGCTCGTTAAACGCCCCCTTCTCACACACGTTCTTACATCTCGGAGTTGTGAGGTGTTCACGATGATTGCCAACGGATTTTTCTGTCGTGTCAGCCGTTCGGGCGAAAGTTGGGTGCTTGAGGATGAGGCCGACTCGGGGTTTGGAACGGGCATCAGGATGACGATCAACCCTTTTACAAACGTCACTCTCAAGGACGTCTTCGATCGATTCTCCGGCGAGGATTATCAATTCAATCGCACGCATTTTCCGGTCGAACTGGCGAAATTCGGGGACGAGAATTTGATTTCGCGCTCGCAGGCCAAGCGTGTTGTCTCGCGCTTTGAGCGTTTTGACGAAGTGTTCTTGGACTTCAAAGGCGTGGAGTCGATTGGGCAAGCATTTGCCGACGAGATATTCCGAGTGTTCGCCAATCAGCATCCGGATACGCAAATCCATCCGATTAATACGAGTCCGCAAGTGAAGAATATGATCAGTCGCGCCAGGAAAGCTGATTAATCCGACGTTGCCTGAGCCACCGATGGAGCGCCGCATGATTCGACGCATAGCAATCGTTTTGCTCGTTTTTGCTTCGCTTGTTTCGAACGCGCATGCCATTCCCCCCGCGACGCCGTGGGATATTGCGGAGCTGGACAAGGTGCCGCAGTTTGAATGGATCGATGCGGATGGGCCGGTGCGGTCGTTGTTTTATGCGGGGGAGCCGTATCAGGGTCATGCGACGCGCGTGTTTGCATATTACGCGGATCCCTCGACGCTGGGCAATCATGTGGACAAGCCGCACATGTTGCCGGCGGTGGTATTGGTGCATGGCGGGGGCGGGTCGGCGTTTCGCGAATGGGTCGAACTGTGGGCGAAACATGGGTATGCGGCGATCGCGATGGACCTGGGCGGCATGATGCCCCTCGGGACCGGCGACGCCAACGATCGCAAGAATCGTGCCGCGCTGCCCGACGGCGGACCCGATCAGACGGACGCGGAGAAGTTCGGCGCCATCGACAAGCCGCTGACCGAACAATGGGAGTATCACGCCGTCGCCAATGTCATCCGCGCCCATTCGCTGATCCGCAGCTTCGACCTCGTCGATACCGACCGCACGGCCGTGACGGGCATTTCATGGGGCGGGTATCTGACGTGCATCGTCGCCGGCGTCGATGCGCGATTCAAAGCCGCGGTGCCGGTCTATGGCTGCGGGTACCTGCATGAGAACAGCGTCTGGCTCCCGTGGTTCAATCAGAAGTTCACGCCGCAGCAGCGCGACAAGTGGGTCAACCTCTGGGACCCGTCGCGTTATCTGCCGGCGGTGTCGATGCCGATTCTTTTCGTCGATGGGACCAACGACTTCGCGTATCCGCTCGACTCGCTGATGAAAAGCGTGCATACCGTGCCGCGCGAGACGTATCGGAATGTGCGCGTGACGGTGAACATGCCGCACAGTCACCCCGCCGGCTGGGCCCCGCCGGAGATCGCCCGCTTCATCGACGCCCGCCTGATGCACGGGCCGGACCTTGCGAAGCTCGACGCGCCAGTCGTGATGGGCCAACAGATCACATGCAAATTCACCGCCCCGCTGCCGCTCACTTCCGCCGTGCTCAACTACACCATCGACGACGCCGCGATGAACAAGCACAAGTGGATCACCGTCCCCGCGACGATCGAAGGCGATCACCTCACGGCTCCCGCTCCGCCGGCCGGTGCGAAGATGTGGTTCTTCAACGCCACCGACCAGCGCGGCGACATCGTCAGCTCGGAAGCCATCTTCGCCGATCCGCCGACGACATCCCCCTGAAGCCCACGGTTTTCAACCGTGGGTCCCCCCGCCCCTTCACCCCACGCGCTTGATCAATAGCGCCGTCATGTCATCCGGCTGCGACAGCCCCGCGGCGAACTGTGTGATCGCCTGATCCATCGCTTCAATGATCTGTTGAGCCGAGGCGTGGCGATGCTCGGTGATGACGGCACTGAGGCGCGACAGGCCGAACTGCTTGCCTTCGGGTCCGACCCATTCGAAAAAACCATCGGAGAACATGGCGATGACGTCGCCGACTTCGAGGGCGATCGCGATGGGCTGATCCATCGGAACGCCGGCGGCGATGCCCAGGGGCAGTCCCTGTGCGGCGATGGACTTCATGCGTCCGTCGCCGCCGGTGATGAGGAACGTCGGGCCGTGACCGGCGGAAAGAAGCCGACCGGCATGCTGCGCAAAGTCGTATTCGAGGAGCGCGAGCGTGACGAATCGCCCGTCGGACAGGTCCTTGACGAGCAGTTCGTTGACGCGCTCCAGCACGCGCTCGACGGAGGCGGACTCCATCGCCATGACGCGCACATACGCCTGGCACGCCGCGGTGATCAGCGCGGGGCCGATGCCGTGCCCGGTCACGTCGGCGACGGAGAACATCAGGCGGTTGTCCGCCAGGGATTGCCAGTCGTAATAGTCGCCGCCGGTCTGATCGGCGGGCCGATTGAACGCGGCGATTTCGTAGCCGGGGACCCGCGGCATTTCGTCGGGCAAAAGGCGCTGCTGAATCTGATGCGCCATCTGCAGATCGCGCTCCAGCCGCTCGCGCTGCCTTCGCGCCTCCGCTTCGCGCACCGCCAGCACGACGTACCGCCGCACGCGGTGCGTCACATACACGCACGACGCCGCGCCGAGCACCAGCACGAGCAACTGCGTCGGAAATATCACCGGCGGAATCCCGTCGTCGATGAACTTCCCCGAGCCCGACAGCACGGTCACGACCGTATACCCGTACCCGACGCACGCCGTCGCGCCGACGACGACGCTCAACATCGGCTCCAGTCGCAGCACCGCCAGCAGCATCAACATCAGATAAATCGAAAACCCCGGCGAAACAAGCACGACGCGCGGATTGATCTCGACCATCCGATACACCAGGAGCAGCACCAGCGTGGGCATCAGACACTCCACCACCGCCAGCCCCATCAGCACCGACCGCTTGATCGCCCGGTCCGCGAGAATCAGCCGCTGCACATGCGCGAGCATCGCCGCTTCGATGACGAGGTACGTGCTTGTGACGCACACGAGGATCCAGCCGACCGTCGTCGTCCCGAACACCGGATCGAAGACGCGCAGCACGCCATGCACCCCCAACACGACGAGCACGACCATCATGCAGATGATCCGCACGCGCTCGCTGCGCAGGGCCGCGCCTTCGAAGCTGCCGATGCGCTCCAGGTCGTCGAACTTCGGATCGTTGATCGCCGGTCGCGTGCTCATGGCGCGGCCATTGTACCTTCGCCCGCCAAGCCGCCGAAGCCCACGCTTTTCAAGCGTGGGACCCCGCCTCATCGCCCGATTTCGCTCACGATCCACATGGAATTTTTCCTTGAATCCCCACCGGCCCGTCCTTTATAATGGACGCTTCGCAAGAGGCGTCGGCGGACCGGCGGCACATTTCGCATCGACGGATGGATGAACGAGACAAATCGACTATGGGAGGTCATCGAATGAAGACGCGCGTGTTTGCATCATTGTGGGTCGCAGTCGCATGGGTCCTGCCGTCCCTCGCCCTCGGCTCCACCGTCCAGATCACCTTCAACGACCTGTCCGCCGGCAACCTCAATGGGCAGGCCGGAAGCAGCGGGTTCGCCAACAACTGGGCCGGCTCGACAAATCCCCAGGTCATCGCCGGCGACCTCGCCGCCCCCGGCTCAACCAACTTCGCACTCACCCAATCCGGCACCGCACAATCCCTCCGCGGCGACGCCAATACTTCCTCCGCCGACTCGCGAACCTTCACCACCGCGATGACCGGAAACGTCTGGTTCTCCTTCCTCCTCATACCCGTCTCCGGCGCACGCGGCGGCATCGAATTCAACCCCACCTACGGCACCGGCGGCAACAGCGGATTCCGAATCATCTCCGTCGACAACAACCTCCGACTCATCGGCTCCACCGACAACGCATTCAACGGCGTCTTCACGCTCAACACCACCCATCTCGTCCTCGGAAACCTCATCATCAACACCGCCGGCAACGACGATCTGAAAGTCTGGATCGACCCCGATGTCAACAACCTCGGCGCCCCGACCGCCACGCTCAACTCCATCAACATCATCACCACCAGCATCACCACCCTCGGCGTCGAATCCTACCGCTCCGGCGGAACCGTCGGCGGCAACGTCGATCTCATCACCCTCTCCAACGACCCGACCGCCCGGCAACTCGTCACCGGCGTCCCCGCCCCCGCCGCTCTCCCCGCCGGCCTCGCCCTGCTCGCACTGACCGCCGCGCGCCGCCGCCGCTGATCGTCACACGATGAATCCCCCCTCCGAAGCCCACGCTTTTCAAGCGTGGGTCTTCTTTTTGACCCCATCAGGAATTTCCCCCCTACAATCCCGCATCCGCCGCACCAGATCATGGAGCCGCCCCATGCGCCGCACCCTCGCGATCCTCGCCGCGTTCGCCCTGCTGACTTCCCTCGTTTTCGCCGGCGAATTTCCCGATGATTGGACCTGGCACCGCACCGATGAGCAGCGCGCCAGGCACGCCGAACTGATCGGCAAGCCCATGCCCGCGCTCGAACTCTCCCACTGGATCAACGGCCCCGTCACCGCCGACGACATGAAAGGCAAAATCGTCGTCCTCGATTTCTGGGCCACATGGTGCGGCCCCTGCCTCGCCGCCATCCCGCACAACAACGAACTCGCCGCCAAGTACAAAGACAAAGGCGTCGTCTTCGTCGGCGTGTGCGGCTCGACGCGCGGTCAGGAAAAATTCGAGGACACCGCCAAAGCGCACAACATCCAGTACGCCACCGCCCGCGATGAAAACAACACTTCCGCCCCCGCCTTCCGCGTCATGTGGTGGCCCACCTACGCCTTCATCGACCGCAAAGGCATCGTCCGCATCATCGGCGTCAAAACGTCCCACGTCGAAGACGTCATCGAAAAACTCCTCGCCGAAGACGCCGCCCAGCAGTAGAATCGACCGCCATGTCGCTTCGCCTCATCGCATGGGCCGAGTGGTTCGCCCCGCGCCCTTCCGCCGAGAGCGCATCCGTAGTAGGTCCGGATGTTTCGAATATCGCCGACGCATATGGCGAGGCCGAATGAAATCTAAAATGAACTGCAAAACTCCAGCGACACCGCCGGCAATGGCGACGATCAATACCAATCCCCAATCAACCTGTCCAACGTCAATCCAGAGACCGATTGCCGCCATCGCCGCGAAACCGAGTCCGCCGATGACGAAGCTAAAGCAAACGAGAACGATTGTCATGTAGAGCGATTTGATTGCTCGGGCTCGACGCGCGGGATGCATTGACACATTTTAGCAGCGGTTTCACAAATATAATGGCGGTCCCAACGAGCCGCGACCGTGAGGAAGCGGTCAAGGAACGTGATTGGACGCGGGCTCGACCGCTTGCTGACGCGCGCGGCTCGTTGGGGACGCGATATGTTTAGTGAAACTGTTCTCGCTTCAAGGCGCCGCGTCAATGACAAACCCCTGAATTCCCCCGAGTTTCTTAACTTATTTTGTCCCGTGATGGATCATCCGGCGCCCCGCCGCGCTGTGCCGGATTGGCGCGCGCGGCAGGTTGAATCGCCTGAATCGAACCATGACGCGGGGGATCGCATTGGCATGGGCTTTGCAATTCGCGCTTGCGAAACCGCGCGGGCGGCGGCGTGTGGCCGCGGTCGTGTCCGGGCGTGGTGGAAGTGGCGCTATTGCTCAGCCCGCTTGCCGGGCGGGGAGGAGTCGCGGATGTTCGTATCGAATGTGTTGCGTTCGGGTCGTGCGGCGTGTGCTACCGCGCTGGCTTGTCTGGCGTTCGCCCCCGCGTCCTTCGCCGTCGTCATGGCCCCGCCCGTGACGCACTACACCTCCGTCTACATCAATTCCGCCACCAGCGTCAACTTCGACATGGTCGAGAACGGCCAGACCGACTACACCGGCGGAACCCTCGACCGCTCCGCCGCCGGCACGCACACGCTCGCCTACGGCGACGGCAACGGCAACTTCCAGGCCAAGCCCACCACCGACGAAGTCCACGGCGTCGCCTCCCTCGCCACCGGCCAGCTCAAAGCCCTCTCCATGCTCGCGCTCGGCGCGGCACAGAACCCGCAGGTCGTCGTCCCCCTCGGACGATCCGACGCCAACGCCTCCGTCATCAGCACCATGGCCGACACGTTCTACGCCGTCAACGCCGGCACGCGCACGCCCTACCTCTGGTCCAACGGCTCCAAAGGCGAATTCAAGTTCAACGTCTCCGGCTCCCAGTCCATCCCCGACGTCGATATCCCCACCAGCTACGCCGCCGGTCAGCCCAAGAACGACATCTTCACCGCCTTCACCCTCAACATCTACAAGGCCGGCACACTCGATCTCATTGAGCAGCTCAACCATCACTACGACATGGGCGACTTCAACAGCCCCGAAGTCCAGGACCTCAACAACCAGGTCCAGGCCAACAGGATCGCCTTCGAATACTGGTACATCGGCGACGCCATCACGCCCTTCACCATCGACCCCGCCCACGTCGTCCCCCTCGACGCGACCGGCCACGCCCTCATCGACTACTTCTTCGAACCCGGCGGCGACTTTGACTGGGTCGCCCAGCTCACGACCGAACTTCAGATCGATTCGTCGTATCAGAATGTCTCGGCCACGCTCGACTTCTCCCACACCCTCGACACCGACTACATCGCCCCCGACGGCACCGACACCTTCTCCGCCTCGGGCGAATTTCCCAACACGCTCGCCCTGCCCACGCCCGAGCCCACGACGGTGTTCCTGTTCACGCTCTTCACCTTCGCCCCCCTGACCCGCCGCCGCCGCGCGATCTGACCGTTTAGCCGCGACCCGAAGGGGAGCGCTTCGGCCGGCGCGCCAGTGTCAGTGCGCCGATCGTCAAAAGCATCGCGCTCGTCGGTTCGGGGATGGCGACCGGGGCGGTGTTGTAGAGGAACAGTTCGTAGCTCCCGCCGTCGGTTCCGGGCTTGCCGAGTCCGAGCGACGGCCCGGCGGCGAAGACTTCGATGACGTATGACCCGGTGTAGGGCAAAATGACATCCAGCAGCGTCGACCCCAGATACGATCCTCCGCCCGGCGCTTTGTCGTCATCGTCATCGTTGAGCGCCGACCCGCTGTAATAGCCGATCAACTCGCCTTCCGACGGCAACCCGGTGCGCCCGTCGAGCAGCGCGATGGCGACGTCGGCGTTGTCGGCGTAGCGGCTTGCCTCTTCGAGAAGGTAGCTCATCGCCTCGATCGTCCAGCGCTGGCCCGCCGATCCGAAGAACTTGTAGTAGTCGCCCATGAATGCGCCCGTGTCGGGGATCGGATCGAGCATGCCCGACACGCTCGCCATGTTCACATTCAGCGCGACCAGTTCCGCTTCGCCCGGCGGCGTCGGCGGACGATACGGATACGGCAGCGCGATCAGCGGCGTCGGCACCTCCATCGCCGTGCTCACCATGTGGTTCATCGTCGCCGTCTCGTCCGTGTGCGTGAACGGAAACTGAGCCGCCGCCAGTCGCGCCGCCGTCCGCTCCCCGACGTACAGATCGCTTGTCAGCGTCGCATACGAGAGCGATCCGCCGGCGTGCAGGTCGGCGAAGGTGATCCCGCTGCCCGTCGCGCCGGACGGGCCGGGATAGCTCGGCGAAAAATCGCCCGGCACGATCCCCGCGCCCAGCCCCGCACCGACCGGCGTCAGCGCATCGTGGTGCCGCATGCCCATCAGATGTTCCGCCTCGTGCCCGATCAGGTTCGCCGTCCCGATCGCCATGTCCGATGCGCTCGGACTCGCCACGCCCAGGAACGTCGTGAACGTCGTGTAGGCGTTGATGTCCGCGTGATCGTGGTGGTCCTCGTTGCGGAAGTCGATGTGCTCGGCGCCGCTGGACGACCCGGGCGTGTTGAGCGTGATGAGCGAAGCGCTGAACAGTTCCGCATCCGGCCGCTCGCCCGCGATGAACGTCATCCCGTGCTGCATGAAGCGCGTGTTGAGATAGTCGATCACGAATTCGATCTGCGGCGCCGAGTAGGTGTACATCTCGTCCGGCGCAGCCGTGCCCGGTCCGACGAAATCCACATAAAACGTCTGCGCCCCTTTCGCGCCGGGCCCCATCGCCAGCAGCACGCACAACCCCATCGCCGCCCGCATTCCGCCGGCCCAGCCCGATGCCCCGCCAGGCCCGATGCCACAACCCGCCACGCGCCCGTGTCGTTTGACGTCCATCCGCGTAACCCTCCAGTCACGCCTGCCGCGATTGATTTGCCGACAACAGAACTGCGCCTAAACCCGATGACCTCACCCTACCCCCCGCCCGGACCAGGGTCAACATCAATTCCCCGATTTCTCACCTGCATCATCCATCCATGACCATCCGCCAACACCGCCGCCGCACGATGCAAGACAAATCAACGCGACCGTTTAACCGCGACCCGCAGGATAGCGCTTCCGCGAGCGCTCGCCGTTGGCTCGCGGCTAAACGGGGGGGGTGACGCGGAAGTGGGGATCGGGGGATGGGGATTTGGTCGGTTTTCGCATAGGGGTTGCACGAATGGCGCATCGGTATGACACAAGTGCGCGCCCGGTGCGCGCGGGGTGATGTAAGTCGTGGAAAAGCGTCGCATGGAGGTGACGCGGGAGATCGGGCGGTGCGCACGGGCACGCCGATGCGCGCGGGATTGGGGAAAAAGGGCGGGATTTTCAAGGGGATACGGCGATGCGGGCGGGCGGCGGGAGGGCGGC
>WGMD01000033.1 GCA_016125255.1 Planctomycetota bacterium
AGTCCACGACCGCACTCGCATTGATAAGAGGCGCCGAATCGGAACACACCTTAACTGATGCGCCTCACCCTCCCCCAGCCCCGCCCTCAAGGGCGGGGTGTCAGAAGCCCTCCCCCTCCGAGGGGGAGGGTTGGGTGGGGGTGAATCTTGTCAGTCCACGACCGCACTCGCATTGATAAGAGGCGCCGAATCGGAACACACCTTAACTGATGCGCCTCACCCTCCCCCAGCCCCGCCCTCAAGGGCGGGGAGTCAGAGTCCACACGCCTTGTGAACATCACTTTGACTTCATCGTCGCGAACTGCGCGCCGACGGACTTCTGCCAGCGGTGGAGCATGTCCGTCAACTCCTTCGCCTTCTCAGGCATTTTGGCGGCCAGATCGTGCTTTTCGCCGATGTCGTCGGCGAGATTGTAAAGCTCGACGTGCGGCTCCTCGTAGAACTCGACCAGCTTCCAGTCACGGGCCCGGACCGCGGCGTAAGGGCTCGCGCCGCCGGGATGATAATGCGGATAGTGCCAGTAGATCGCATCACGATCGAGTTTGCTATTCGGGTTTTTGAGAATGGGCAGCAAACTGACGCCATCGACGGGAACGTGTGATTTGGCGCCGATCATGTCCAGCACGGTCGGGTAGTAGTCCATCGTGATGACCGGTTCGTCGCAGACGGAGCCGGGCCTGGTGACGCCGGGCCAGTAGATGATGGTGGGGACGCGGACACCGCCTTCGTAGGCGCTGCCCTTGCCGGCACGGAGCGGGCTGTTGTCGGTCGGGCCGTCGCGCTGGATGGTCAGTCCGCCGTTGTCGCCGGTGAGGATGATGATGGTGCGGTCTTCGAGACCGTTGCGTTTGAGGGCGGCGCGCACCTTGGCGAGCGCCTGATCGACGCCGGTCACGAGCGCGGCGTACTGGGCGTTGTGATGCTGCATGCCGGGTTTGATGAGCGGCTTGTAATGCTCGACGAGATCGGGCCGGCCCTGCACGGGGGCATGCACGGCGTAGGTCGCGTAGTACAGGAAGAACGGCTCGTCCTTCCAGCGGTCGATGAGCCCCGCGACGTGATCGCAAAGCATGTCGGTCAGGTACTGCCCATTGGGAATGTCCTCGGGGAAGTTCGCTGTGCGGCCGATGACGGGCGGATCGGTCTTGCCCTTGAAATAAGGGAAATAATACGTCGCCGGCGAGCCCCACTGATTGCCTGCGATGTTGATGTCGAAGCCCTGATGCTGCGGGAAGTAGGGCTCGATGACCTTCGGATCGTCGGAGCGCGGCGTCAGGTGCCACTTGCCGATGTGCGCGGTGTGATAGCCCCTGGCACGCATGGCTTCGGCGATGGTCGTGTACTTGAGGTCGAGATACTGCGTCCAATCGGGGACGGCCATCTTGTCCTTGGGATGCATGTGTCCGGGGATCCAGTCGGTGACGTGCGTCCGGGCCGGGTAAAGCCCCGTCATCATCGCCGCGCGCGTCGGCGAGCAGACGGTGCAGGCGGCGTAACCGGACGTGAACTTCTCGCCCTCGGCCGCCAACTTGTCCATATTCGGCGTCTCGTACAGGTCCGACCCGAAGCAATGCGCATCACGCCAGCCCCAGTCGTCGACGAGCATGATGATCACATTCCACGGCCGCGCATCCGCCGCCCGCACCGACGCCGGCATCATCATGATGCACATGCACGCAATACTCAGAATCGTCTTTCGCATGTTTCAATCTTCCGGTACGAAATAAGCGCGTTGTTCGAATTTCTCGAGCGCCTGTTCGTTATAGTTGGGGTTAGGGGTCGTGTGTTTGGCGTTGACGGATATGAGCCACGCGTCGAGCTTCGCGGACAGCTCCGCCGCGATCTTGGGCTGCTGATTGGCCAGATCGTGATGCTCGCCGATGTCGTCGGCGATGTTGTAAAGCTCAACGTGCCCGTCCTCCTCGGCGCGGATCAGTTTCCAGTCCCCCTTGCGGATCGCCGAGCCGGGGAACCCGCCCTGATTACCGTAGTGCGGGTAGTGCCAGTAGAGTGCCTCGCGGTGGAGGGACGCATGCGGGTCTCGCAGGACGGGTGTGAGGATGAGGCCGTCCTTGGTCTGCTCAGGATGAGCGGGCAGACCGGCGAGACTGACGAAGGTGGGATAGAAGTCGGTGCTGATGATGGGCGTGTCGCTGGTCTGGCCGGCGGGCGTGAGGCCGGGGGCGCGGATGATGCACGGCTCGCGCACGCCGCCTTCGTAGAGCCAGCCCTTGCCCCCGCGCAGCGGGAGGTTCGAGGTGGGATGTCCCTCGCTGGAACTGACGCCGCCGTTGTCGGAGAAGAACACGACGACCGTGTTGTCCGCGATGTTCAGATCGTCCAGCGCCTTGAGCACCTTGCCGACCGCCTGGTCCATCGCATCGACCATCGCCGCGTACACCACATGGTCCTGCACCTGCCGGATGCTGCGGGCGTGGTCGGCCATGAACTGCGGGCTGACCGGCGGCAAATCCTTCTTCTTTTCCTTGTATTTGGCGACAAGGTCCTCGCGCCCCATCAGCGGAATATGCACCGAGTAAAACGCCAGGTATGCGAGGAACGGCCCGTCCTTGTGCTCGGTCATGAACTTGACCGTCTCGGTCGCCAGACGATCGGGCAGATGCTCGCCCGGCGGGCCGTCGGGCAGACGCGGATTGCCATAAGGCGAAAAATACTTGCCGCCGCCATACGGTCCGCCGCGGTCGATCCCGCCCATGTTGATGTCGAAGCCCTGATCTTCGGGCCAGTGACCTTTGGGTCCGAGGTGCCACTTGCCGGCGAAGAACGTCGCGTATCCCCCCGCCTTCAGCGCCTCCGCCATCGTCACCTGATCCAGCGCGAGTTCCTCCGCATAAGGCGCCGGCAACATCTTCGTCGGCCGCTTCCATTTATCCGGCTGGGCCGCGCCGATGTAGTCCGTGATCCCTGTGCGCACGGGGTATTGTCCGGTCATCAGACTCGCCCGCGTCGGACTGCACACGGGGCACGCCGCATACGCCTGCGTGAAGCGCAGCCCGGTCGTGGCGAACCTGGCGATGTTCGGCGTGTCGTAGAACGTCTTGGGATTGTTCGGGCTGATATCCGCCCACCCCAGATCGTCCACGAGGATGAAAAGGAAGTTCGGCTTCGACGCGCCGGCGGCGAGCGAAGCGATGCAAACCAACGCCAGTGCGACAAGACTACTCTTCTTTATTGCCATGTTTCTTGGTTTCTTTCGTTTTGCGAGGACCGCCATAATATAGATATTCGTCGAATTTATCAGCACCGCCGACGACGCGCGGATCGGCGGTCTCACGCAGTTCTTCCGTCAATTGTTTGCTTAACCGCTCGCGGACTTCCTTGTACTCCGGGTCGGTCGCGACGTTGTGAAGCTGATCCGGGTCCTTGCTCAGATCATAAAGCTCCTCCGCCGGCCGCTTGGCGAAGTTCCACTCGAAGTATTTAGCGTACTGCGGATCGTCGCGATGTTCGATGATGAACGCCTTGGTCGGTCCGTCATCGGTGTCGCTGAACGCCCAGCCCATCGCCGCCTGCGTCGCGTCGGCGATGCCGTCGGGCCAGAGTCCCGGCTTGAAGTTACGGATATAGACGTACCGATCCGTCCGCATCGCCCGGCTCGGATAACCTTCCATGCTCGGCCTGGCCTGGCTGGGCACGTGGCGCTCCTTGCCGAAGATCGCATGATCCCGCGCGGGATCGATGCGGCCGGACTTACCCGATTCGAGCATCGGCAGGAGCGATCTGCCCGTCATCTCGTCGGGGATCGGCACGCCCGCCGCATCGAGAAACGTCGGCGCCAGATCGACAAAGCTCACAAAGTCCGTCACGCGCCGCCCTCCCGGCACTTTCGCCCCCCAGCGGATCGCCAGCGGCACGTGCACGCTCATGTCGTACAGATTGCTCTTGCAACGCGGGAACGGCAGGCCGTGATCGCCGGTGACGACGATGATCGTGTTCTCCAGTTCGCCCATCTTTTCGACCAAGTCAATCACATGCGCCACATCCGAATCGAACCGCTGCACGGCGAAGTAATAGTCCGCGATGTCGCTGCGCACTTGCGGCACATTGGGCCAGAAGCCGGGCACGGGGATCTTGTCGACGTCGATGCCGCCCTTCTTGCCTTGTCCGTCGACATACGGCCGATGCGGATCGTGCGCGCCGAGCCAGAAGCAGAACGGCGCGCCCTTGGGGCGATGCGTGATGAAGTCCTCGAAGTTCTTGAAATTCGGCCCGGCGGGATCGGTGTTCGTGTATCCCCCGGGTTCGAGTCGGCCGGGGCCCCATGCCTTGCGCCAGTGACCGACGAAATACCCCGCTTTTTCCAAAAGCAGCGGATACGTCGGAAACTTCGTCTGGAGGGTTGACCAGAGATTCGCGCCTTCTTCGAGCCGCCAATGGTACTGCCCGGTGAGGACCGCGCCGCGGCTGGGCGTGCACGAGGGGGCGGACACGTAGGCGAAATCGAACAGCACGCCTTCCTTGGCGATGCGGTCGAACGCCGGCGTCTTGACCACCGGGTCGCCGTACATCGGCGAGTGCGGCCAGCCCCAGTCGTCGGCGATGGCGAAGATGATGTTCGGCCGCTCGGGCGATGCAGCGAGCACGCGGCCGACGATGACAAGCATCAGCACGCCCATCACGGCTGCGCGCACGCCTGTTCGGGTCCAATCGATCATTTGCACAATGCCTCCGAGCGGGATACAGGAGCCGGCATGCGTTCGCATACGCATGCCAACGCATATCCCAACGGATTTCTTGCATCCGTGCAACCCATCAAAGGACGCAGATGTTTGGGTGCCACGGCTTGGCTCGGCAAGCCGTGCGTTCGGTCGAACCATTCTTCGTATCACGCTGCGGCACGGCTTGGGCGAAGACGCCCAAACCGTGGCACCCCGCCGGGGAAGGGGTTAAGCGAGCACTTCCTCGATCACGCGGCCGTGGACGTCGGTGAGTTTGCGTTCAAAGCCATCGTGGTAGTAGCTGAGGCGGTTGAAGTCGAGGCCGAGGATGCGGAGGATCGTGGCGTGGAATTCCCAGACGGTGGCGACATGTTCGACGGCTTTCTGTCCGAACTCGTCGGTGGCGCCGAAGGTGAACGGAGCGCGGACGCCGGCGCCGGCGAGCATGCAGGTGAATCCATCGGGGTTGTGGTCCCGTCCGGAGGCGCCCTTCTGAAACGTGGGCATGCGACCGAATTCGGAGCAGAGGACGACGAGGGTATCGTTGAGCATGCCGCGCTGTTTGAGATCGCGGATGAGCGCGGCGGCGGGCTGATCGAGGATGGGGCCATGAATGTCGTACTGCTTCTTGAGCGTCTTGTGCCCGTCCCAGTTGCCGACGCCTTCCCCCATGGCGTACGCGCCGTTGAAAAGCTGCACGAAGCGCACGCCGCGCTCGAGCAGCCGGCGGGCGAGGATGCAGTTGCGGGCGAAGCCGGACTTGAGTTTGTTCTCCGTATCGTCGGCACCGTACATGCTCAGGATGTGCGCCGGTTCGCTGGACAGGTCGGTGACTTCGGGCACGGAAAGCTGCATATTGGCGGCAAGCTCGTAGCTTGCGATGCGAGCGGCCAGATCGGAGTCGCCGGGGTGCTGTTGCATGTGCGTCGCGTTGAGCGCGGCCAGCGCCCGCCGCGCCGCCAGATCGGCCGCCGGACTCACGCCGCTGGGCAGCGCCAGATTGCGGATCGGTCGCGCGGCGTTGAAGGGCGTGCCCTGAAAGACGGCGGGCAGGAATCCGGCGCCCCAGTTGTTGCCCGAACTCTGCGGGACGCCGCGCGGATCGGGGATCGCCACGAAGGCCGGCAGGTCGTCGGCTTCGGAACCCAGCGCGTAATTGACCCATGCACCCATGGACGGGAAGCCGTCGAGGATGTTGCCGGTGGACATGAAATTCTCGCCGGGGCCGTGCGTGTTGGTCTTGCTGGTCATCGAGTGAATGAAGCAGAAATCGTCGGCCAGCTCGCCGAGGTGCGACACCAGATCGCTCATCATCTTTCCGCTTTTGCCGCGCGGGCGGAAGGGATAGAGCGGCGCGGTGAGATTGCCCTGCGCGCCTTGGAATGTGACAAGCTTTTCGCCGCCGGGCAGCGGTTTGCCGTCATACTTGACGAGGTCGGGCTTGTAGTCCCATGTGTCCAGATGACTGATCGCGCCGGAGCAGAAGATGACGACGACGCGCGTCGCTTTGGGAGCGAAGTGGGCGAGGCGCGGGGCCTGCGGTCGGGACGGATCGATGACGGGGCGAATGGGACCGTCGTCGGCGAGCAGGCGGTCGGTGTGAAGCAACTGCGCGAGGGCGATGCCGCCGAGGCCGGTGCCGGTATGCCGCAGAAACTGTCGGCGATCCAAAAGCGACCGACCCGCGGCGGACAGATGCTCAATGTTCGACATGGTCACAACCTTCCATCAGGGGATGAACAAAAATTCGTTCGTGTTGAACAGCACGCGGGCCAGTTCCGTCAGTCCGTGCTCGCTAACGAGGGGATCGACGGCGGCGCGCTCCGCATCGGTCGGCTTGCGCTCAAGGACGAGCATGAAAGCGCGATCGATCTGCCGCTGCGTATCCGGTCCGGCTTCCTTCTCGACACGCTGGGCGAGGTCGGCCGCGACGGTCATCGTGAACGAGGAGTTGAAAAGATTGAGCGACTGGATCGCGGTCGTGGAGCGCGGGCGTTTGGGCTGGGACTGCCCGGCGTCGGGGCAATCGAAGGCGCCGAACACAGGCGCGCCTTCCATGCGGACCTTTTCCGCGTAGATCATCCGCCGAAATTCCGCCGGGCCCCATTCGGTTTTCGGTTCGTAGTTCCGCACATAGTTGGCATTGGGCTCGAAGAGTCCGAAGCCGGGGCCGCCCATGGACAGATCGAGCACGCCCGCCGCCGCCAGCATGCTGTCGCGCATCGGCTCGGCTTGAAGGCGTCGTGTCGGATAGCGCCAAAGGAGCCGCGCCCCGCGGTCGATCGCCATCGCCTTGTCGTTCGCATCCGTCGATTGGCGGAAGGTGCGGCTGGTGAGGATGAGGCGGTGCATGTGCTTGATGGACCATCCGCCGCGGATGAATTCTCTGGCGAGCCAGTCCAGGAGCTTGGGATGCGAGGGCGCGGTGCCGTTGCCGCCGAAGTCGCTGGGCGTGTCGACGATGCCGGTGCCGAAGTGTTCCTGCCAGAGTCGATTGACGAGCACGCGCGCCGTGAGCGGGTTGGACGGATCGACGACCCACTTGGCGAATGCGACGCGACGATTCGCTTCCGGTTCGTTCATGGCCATCGGCACCGAACCGAGAATCGAGATCACATCCGGCGCGACTTCTTCGCGCGGACTGAACGGGTCGCCGCGGAAGAGTCGATGGGTCGGCGCCGGCTGAACGAAGCGGCCCGCGTAGACGGTGTCACGCTGATCGAGCTTCTTGCGTTCGGCTTCGAGTTCGGCCTTCTCCTTCTTGAGCTGCGCGATCTGCGCCCGATCCGCCTGCGAGCGGTCGGGCTTGTAGATGCCCGGGGCGCGGTCGGGCGAACTGGCGACGGCGACCCACGGGCCCCCGCCGTTGGCGATTTCGATCACGTAACTCGTCGGAATGCGATCGACATACTTGCCATCACGGTCGCGGCCCCAGACGAGCCGATCGATGCGCGAGGCGGCGGGCAGTTCAATCATGGCCCAACCGGAGCCCGACTCGTTGGAGATCCAACTGTGCGCATTGCCGTACTGCCCGTCGTTGAGATGCGGAATCTGGTGAATGTCGTAGCCGGGCAGCAGACTCGACGCCGACGCCTTCGCGCCGGCGGTCGCCAGCGCGACGTTGGTCGGCTTGGAGCCGTCGAGCGGGGCGGAGATCAGCTCGATTTCGTCGATGCACGGCTGCGAGCCGTTGTTGGTGGCGAAGATGGAAAATCGGACGCGGGTGGCGACCACCGGTTCAAACCGCTCGATGTTGCGCTGAGCATCGGGCGCGTCGCCGCGCACGTCACCCAGATCGCTGAGCCGGCTATCGATTTCGCCCAGCCGCCCGTCGATGACGGCGACCTGCTTCGCGCGCTCCTGCGCCAGTTCAAGCGGCAGACGCATCGGGCGCGAGCCGTGCTGCACGCCGGCGAACACGGCCGTCAGGGCGTAGTAGTCCTTCTGAAGCACGGGGTCGAACTTGTGGTCGTGACAGCGGGCGCAGCCGACGGTCAGACCCAACAGCGACTGGCTCACGACGGAGACGATGTCGTGAAGTTCGTTGGCGCGCTGCTGGACGCCGAGCTGCGGGTCCTGGCCTTTGACCTGATCCCACGCGCCGGCGACGAGGAAGCCGGTCGCCTCGTCGATATTCACCGTGTCGCCGGCCAGTTGATCGAAGACGAACTGGTCATAGGGCAGATCGCTGTTGAGGGCGGAGATGACCCAGTCGCGGAAGTGATACGCATCCTTGCGCGGCTGATTCATCTCAAACCCGTGCGTGTCGGCGTAACGGATCACGTCCAACCAGTGCTGCGCCCACCGCTCGCCGTAGCGCGGGCTCGCCAGCACACGCTCGACAAGCTGGGCATAGGCATCGGGGGATGGGTCTTGGATGAACGCCTGCACTTCGTCTTCCGTCGGCGGCAAGCCGAGCATGACGAGGTAGACGCGGCGAATGAGCGTGCGGCGATCTGCTTCGGGGGACAGCGTCAGGCCGTCCTTGGCGAGGCGGTCGAGGATGAACGCATCGATCGGATTGTTCGTCGGCGCATCGACGTTCGGCGGGGTCGGGTCGGTGATGGGTTGAAACGACCAGTGACTGGTCATGCGTTTGTAGGCCATCGTGTCGTCGCCGGGCATCGGAGCGCCGGCGGCGATCCATGCACGGAGCTTGTCGATCTGATCGGCGGAGAGCGGATCGGACTTGCGGGGCATGCGTTCGTCGGGATCGGACTTGGTGATGAGCTGAATGAGATGGCTTTCATCGGGTTTGCCCGGTTCGAGGGCGGGCTTGCCCGAGGCCCCGCCGTGCAGCGCGAAGGCGCGCTGATCGAGGCGGAGTTCATGCGTCTGCTTGTCGGGGCCGTGACACTTGTAGCAATGCTCCGCAAGAATCGGCTTGATGTCGCGGGCGTAGTCGATCTCCGCGGCGCGAACCGCCGGTAGCACGAAGCTGGTTAGAGCAATCGCAAAAACCGCCTGTTTCACAAGAGAACCTCCATGAGTTGGAGTCTAGGGCGTGTCGCCGAGCTGATCGAAAATCTGCTCGTCCTGATAGGGTTGGGCGATGCCGTCGGTATTGGGTGTGCCGTCGGCGACGATGATGGTTTCCATGGCGAGCAGCGCATCACCGATGAATCGGCCGGACCCGTCTGAGAAGATGGCGTTATAGCCGATCTGATGCGCGTATCGGATGCCGAAGCGTGGATCGAGTTCGTCGATGAGCAGGATGACGCGGCGTCGGAGGGCGCCGAGGTTCATCTGCTCTTTCTTGTGTGTGCGGAACCATGAGGGTGCGCGATAGTTGTAGCTCATGATGATGCGCGAAGTCGTCAGGGCGGGGTCATCGAACGAGCCGGCCCCGTAGCCCCAGTTGCTCTTGTGATCCATGCAGTGATAGGCGTAGGCGATCGCGCCGAAGCTGGCGGCATGGGTATCGGTCGAGGGGCAATGAAAGATGGGTGACGCCTGCGTGGAGGCGATCACTTTGGAGGAGACGAGCAGGCCGAGGCCCATCGGGACTTTCGTCGCCGGCGACGCCGTCGAGGACTTGAGATCGAAGGAGTAGGCCCAGACGGCTCCTGCATTGTCCTGCGCCGGAGGGAGGTAGTTGTGCCACTCGGCGGAGTAGGTCGCGGCGGCTTGAATGACGGAGCGCTGATTGGCCATGCACACGGTGCGTTTGCTCACCTCGCGCGCCTGAGAAAGCGAGGGCAGGAGAATCGCGATGAGCAGCGCGATGATGCTCACCACGACGAGCAATTCGATCAGCGTGAATGCGGTCTTTCGCATGGGCGACAGTTCTTCAGGCACGAGGACGTCGGCGCAGGACCAAGGGGCATATTGCGATCAACATCGCTCCGCTCGTCGGTTCGGGGACGGCGAAGCCGTAGACCTCAAGTTCGTCGATGGCGAGGGTATTCGTGCTGAGCTGCACGCGCACGCCGCGGACGTTGGTGAGGGTGGCAAAGTCGTAGAGATGGCGCAGCCAGGGCGTGACGGTGGTGCCGTCGTAGGTGATGGTCAGGAAGCTGACCCATGTGGCGGCGTTGATCGACGCGGTGCTGGCGGTGCTGAAATTGTCGAGCGTGTACTGGAACGTGTAGGTGCCGATCGAGCGGTCGGTGTTGCTGCCGGTGGCGGCTCGTCCGAACGCCAGCGAGTTGATGTCGCAGGGTCCGTCGAATTTGACGCCGGCAAAGGCGGTGGCGGATCCGGTGTTGTTGCCGATCCAACTGAAGGCGTTGCCGTACTTGGCGTCGTTGAGGTGGTCGATATGATGATTGGGGTTGGTGCCGCCGCTGATCAGTTCGTTGGCGAAGGCGACGCCGCCCTGCGTCTGGCTGGCGACATTGAGCGGGGCGTTCCATTTGTTCGCCAGGTAGCGTTCCACCTCCCGCCGCTCGGTGCTGGACAGGGCGCGGTTGTAGATGAGCACTTCGCCCATCTGGCCCACGAAGCTCAGCGAGCCGTTGCCACGCACGCCCAGCGTCAGCAGGTTCGTGTACGAACTGCGGGCATTGAGCACGGTGTCGCCGTTCTCCATGCCCGACACGCGGAGATATCCGACGTTGGCGTCCACACGCGCGTTAAAGACATGCGCCCGGCCGTCGGTGAACTGGTTGGCGACGCCCAGGTCGGCGAACGTATCGAGGTGCGTTCCGTCGGTGGTCGCGGTAGTGGAGGGAAGGAATCTTGCGCCCAGGCCGCCGTTAAGCTGCATTTCATAGCTGCCGACGCCGCTGCTGAATCCCCCGCCGGTCATGAACTGCGTCGCGGTGCTCGATGATCGGCTGACGACGAATATTTCGTAGTCGCTGTTGACGATGTTGAGCGCCGACGCGCCGGTGGTGGGCAGGTTCAGATGATCCACCGGATCCGTGTACGCCACGGCGGTAAGCCCGTTGATCGCGTTGGTGACTTTGCTGGGGAACTGGGACACCGCGGTGGCGTTGTTGGCGTTGCCGGAGTTGTCGTTCCATTGGGTGACGTCGGTGCCGCTGGTGACGATCGTTGCGTCGCCCTTGAGCCACGCTTTGAGCCCGGAGGTCGTGATGGTGTCCGCCGAGGCGATCGACGTCGCGCTCAACAGAGCGATCGTCGTCCACGTCGCCCGATGAACTTTTCTGCGCACACGATGAAGATTCATGACCATGCTCCACGGGTTTCGTCCGCCCTTGCCGGGTCAGACAGGTTCCTTCTCCCCAGCCGCCACATTGGGCCGGTGGATTTCGATGTCGTATTTGCGGGACAGATAAGCGAGCACCACGGCCCGCTGTCCCGGCGTCAGCGCCGAGCGGTAAATGAGCACTTCGGCGATGTCGCCGCTAAAGGGAAACTGATTGCGTGTGCGCATGCCCAGACGCATCGGGCCTTCATACCGCGAACGCGCCGCGCTGGTCACCACATCCGTCCCGTCGACGCCGTCGACCGCCGCCGATCCCACATCGCCCGACACGCGGGCGCTGAAGATGTGCGGCGAACCGAGGTACTCGCCGCTATGTCCCATGTCCGCATAGCCGGGGAACGGGTCGTCGGCCAGCCCGCCGCTGGTCCTGGCGCCGTTGGGAATGAATCGCAAACCCGCGGAGCCGTTGAGGTGCATCTCGAAGCGTTCGATCACATCGTCCGCCGACTCGCTGACAAGGAACTGCACCTGCGGCAAGGTCGTGCGGGCGACGATGAACATCTCGTAGTCCGAATCGACGAGGCCCATCGATTGCGTTGTCGGCAGTTCCATGCACTGACGTCCGTCAAAATGCATCGCCGGTCGATGGTTGATCGCCTGCGCCGTCCACACCGGTGCGGCAGCGGCGTCGTCCTGCATCGCCTGCACCGCCCCATCGCCCTGCCCGATGTCGCGCCATCGCGTGACGCGACCGGCGTCATCCTTCTCGACACCCCGATCGGCGGCGAGCCACAGTGCGACTTTGCGGGTCGCGGTCGGCGCGGTGGCGCGGGCCGTGGCGACATCGACGAGCAGCCGGGCGTACCCGCCTTCGTCGAGCGCCAGCATCCTTGATGTTTCGCCCGCCGTGCGCACCGCCTGCCCCGCGTTGACGACCTGGTACGCGCCCTTCGGGCTCGTCATCACGACCTGCCCGTCGTAAACATACACATCCGTCCCGCCTTCGGAGCGCGTCGACACGCCGAACACCGTGCCCACGTCGATGACGGACCATCCGCCGGACACGACGGTGAATCCGCTGGCGGGCTTGGGGACGTTCACGTGGACGCGCCCGCTTTTGAGTTCGACGCGCATGGGGTCCACAAGCTTCAATTCCGCCGGGCCCAGCAGATTGATCGTCGTGCCGCTGGTGGTCTGGAGCTCGATCGCGCCCGAGGCGATGCGCAGCGTCTGGTTCGACACATCCGAACCGGGCATCAGCAAAGCGCTGTCCCACTGCACATCCGTGCTCGAAAGCAGCATCGCCACGATCGGCCCCGCCGCCCCGCCGCTCGGCGCGACGGGCGAAACATCATGCGTGTGAAACCACATCGTGATCCCCGCCGCAAACAGCAGCACCGCCGCCCATCGGACCGCGTGCCGCTGAACCATGGATTTCAACATGATCGTCCATGTGCGCCGGGCATCCTGATGCTGGTACTGGGCGACGCGCTGACGCTCGATCATCAACCGATGCAGCAGCGACCGGCGGGCGAACGCCATTGCGGCGTCCGCATCGTCGGCGAGAATCGACTCCAGCGAAGCGCGTCCCGCGTCGTCGATCGCATCGTCCAGATAGGCGTCAATGAGCTGGGTCAGATCAGCCATGCCGACCCTCCCGCGCGATGCGCTGTGCGATGCACTGGGCCAGGAACTGCCGCGCCCGGTGCAGCGCGACGGTGACGGCGTTGGCGCTCATGCGCCGCCGCTGACCGATCTCGGTCGTCTTCAGGTCGTCGCGGTAGCGGTCGTCGAGCATGTCGCGCTGGCGCTGGGTCATGGCATCCAGGCACTGCTCCAGCGCCGTGCGATAGGGATCGACGAGGCCTTCGAGATTCGTGTGCGCTTGGGCGATGCGTTCCATGGCCGCCTCGCCGAACACATGGCGGTCGCGCCGCCGCGTTCGGAAATAGTTGAGCACGCGGTAGCGCGCGATGCCCATGACCCACGCCGTGAACGACCCCGCCGCGTCGAACTGGTGGAACGACTCGATCGCCGCCGCGGCGACGTTCTGCAAGACGTCCTCCGCGTCCGCCCGGTCGTGGATCGCACTGGACACGAACGACCCCACGATCGGCTGCGCCACCACCCAGAGCCGGGCGAACTGCTGAACCTGCACAAGCGTGGATTTGGTTTCTTCCGACACGTCGCGCCTCTCATCGAACGGACCGGTCAACGGGCATGACCGATGCGCTCTACCAGTAATGAACCGACCGAGGGCGAAACATTACCGGCGACATAGACTATTTTTCGGCGGCCTCCGCCGCAATGAAATTCCGGCCGACGCGATGGGTCCCGGGTCCGCGAATTGCCGGTATCGGCGTCTGTGCAGGCACTTACGACAAGCGGATGTGTGGATGCACAGTTGGCGCGGCGTATCGAAGACGCGAGAATGTTTGAGATTGATGTTACGAATCCCGCGCGAGCGGTTCAGTGTCAGTGACGGCATCGGTCGTATGTGTTTTGAGGCGCATCTCGGAACGGCAGGCGGAAAGAATCATGGCGGATGTGCATCACGAAGAAGACGGCTTGTTCGCCCGGCTGTGGGTCAAGTCGCAGCCGGCGCTGGCGGCATACGTCCGGTCGATGGTGCATCAGCGGGCGGATGCGGAGGACTTGATTCAGAACATCGCCGCCGAGGCGATGGTGGACTTCAAGTCGTTCGACCGCGGCGCCTCGTTCACCGCGTGGGTCATGGGCATCGCGCGCTACCGCATCCTCAACTACTATCGGACCGCACGGCGGGATCGACACATCTTCGACGCCCCTTCGATGGAGCGGCTCGCCGAAGCGCACGAACGACTCAGCAGTCAGACTGAACTGTATCGCGATGCGCTGGAGCATTGCCTGAATCGTCTGCCCGAGCGGCAACGCGCGATGGTGGCCATGCGCTACGGCGACGAACTGGGCCGCGAACAGATTGCCGAGCGGCTCAAGACGACGGCGTCGGCGGTGGCGATGGCGCTGACGCGCATTCGACGCGCGCTGGCGACCTGCATCGAAACACGCATCGCATCGGAGCGCACGCGTGGATGATTTGCTCACACAGATTGACCACTGGATCGAAGGGACGCTGGGCGATGCCGACCGATCGGTGCTTGAGCGTGCGATCCGAACCGATGACGCGGCGGCGGACGCATTCGCCCGTCTGAGTCTGATTCACAGTCTGCTCGTCGATCAGGCGATTGAACAGGCAGCACTCCAGGCGAACATTCTGCCGGAGAAGCCGCGCATTGCCGGTCGGGTCGATCGTCATGCCGGGCGTTGGATCGGCGGACTGATCGCCGCATGCGTGGCGATCGGGCTGGGCGTCCTTTGGAACCATGCATCCACCGGGCAACCGGGCGAGCGCATCGCATTGATGAGCCCCGGCGGCGGTTCGGGCGGCGGCGTGGCGGTGCTGACCAGTGCGGAGGATGCGTCTTTCATCGGAACCGATGCGAATGTCACGCCGGGCAGTGAACTGGAGCCGGGCATGCTGCGATTGGCGTCCGGTTCGGCGCAGGTGATGTTCAAATCGACGGCGGTCGTCGATCTGACCGGCCCGGCGGCGTTCGAGTTGACCGGCGTCAACGCGGGATACCTGCGGCATGGCCAGATCGAAGCATACGTGCCCGAGCGGGCGCACGGATTCACGATCAACGGCTCGACCTTCTCCGTCGTCGACATGGGCACGGCGTTCAAGATGCGCATCGATGCCGACGGACGGGGCGAAATCTATGTCACCAGCGGATGGGTGCAGCTTCGACCCGCCGCCACCGGCAGCGACATCGTGCTGCTGCACGCCGGCGAAGGTTCGATGATCGACGCGGGCGGGAAGGTGATCGCCGTCGTGGAGGATGATCTGAAAGAGCGTGCGATTTATCGCGAAGCGTTCGGTAATCCGACCCGGGTCGACCAGCCGCTCGCCTCGACCGGATGGCACATCGACAAATCCGGCGGCGTCGCGTCGGAGTTGCAGACGCTTTCATACGCCCCTCACGCCAGCGAGCCGCCGATCGCATCGAGCCCCGCCAATGACGTCGTGACCGATGCGTTCATGCTCACGATGGACCCCGAGTCGGATGTCGATTACCTGGTCTGGACGGACGAGATGACGATCGATCCGCAGTTGTGGCGGGTGATTCACGTGCGATGGTCCGAGCGGCATGATGTGCCGGCGCAGGCGTCGCGACTGGCAATGCGCATCGGCGGGCAGTGGTACGTTTCGCAGACACTCATTCCCCCGGCGGAGGCGGACGACACCGGGTTCCGCCGGCAGTCGGTGGATGTGACGAAGGCGACATGGTCGAAGATGACGCTGGAGCGCGGCAAGGCGTTGGCGATCGCCGGTGCGGCGGTTCCGCCGACGGGGATGATTACGGGATTGGGCGTTTACGTGGAGCACCGGCGGGGCTTCAAGCTGCGTTACGACAGCTTCGAGATCGACGCCGCGCCGACGCTGCTCGGGGCGTACGAGCAAAGCAGGCAATGAAGGCACTTTCACATTCAGGAGAACGCATATGAGTATGAGAAGAGGCAAGCGGATCGTGTGGGCGATGGCGATCGGTTCGGCGATCGGGGCGGCGGATGCGGCGGCGTCGGTCGTCGCGATGCGCTCGCTGGTGCTGACGGATCCGAGCATCGCGCACCTGTACACGTTCGAAGGCGCGACCACGGCGGATCGACAACTCGACAAAGTCGGCTCGCTGAACCTGAGCGTGTCGAGCTACGGCAGCGGCACGTCGATCAGTTATTCCACCGGTTTCGACGGCACGACGACCGCCTTTTTCCCCGGGGTGACCGCCACGTCCGGCACCGCGCTCAAAAGCGGGTCCACCACGCTCAGCACCACGCTGACGATCGAAGCCCTGATCCGCCCCGATGGGTCCGTCGGGGCGGCGAACCAGTACGCCGTCTCGTCCGGCGGATCGCCCACGCGCGGCTACTTCCTGCTTCAACGCGAAGGCGACTTGAAGACCGGCGTTGGCAGCGGCGCGTTCTCCGATGGCGCCGCCCTGCGTGACTACGCTTCCAATTACGTCACCGGCAACTGGTACTACGTCGTCGGCACGTTCACCACATCCGGCTCCAACACCGTCTTCAACAGTTGGGTCGCCAATCTGTCCGCCCCCGCGCCGACGCTTGTGCAGACCAACACCAACGCCGCCATCACCGGCAACTTCGCCACCTCCGCCAACCTCGGCATCGGCATGTTCGACTCCGGCGCCACCGAAGCGTTCAAAGGCGGCATCGATGAAGTCGCCATCTACAACACCGCGCTGTCGACGGCGGCCGTGACCAGGCACTTCTACGCCCTGACGCGCCCGTCGCAGGTCATCTATCGCGAAATCTTCCCCAATGACGACGGCGTCGACGCCGCCCTGGGCGAGACCGGTTGGAAGGTCAACGTCGGATCCACCGGCGCGTCCGCCCCGACCTACACCGGCTCGAGCCCCATCACCGATCCGCGCCTCTCATTCGCCAACGGCGTGCCGACGACCGCCGAGCCGATCAATTCGTTCCCCGCCAACGCCGAACTCGTCCGCGGATTCATGTTCGATAATGACACCAGCGCCACGCCCCATCTGCTCTGGACCAACGAAGTCAACGTCAACCTCAGCGACTACCTGATCACGAAGATCAACTGGCAGCAGTACACCAACGCCTCCAACGCCGTGCGCGTCGCCCTGCTCATCGACGGCGTTTGGTACGCCTCCGACGCCACCTTCACGCAGACCGGCTCGTTCGCGCTCAAATCGCTGGACCTGCTCAGCGCGACATGGCGCTCGCTCAGCTTCACCGAGAACACCGTCCTCTCGCTCGGCTCCAGCACCACGCTCACCGGCACCACCCTTCAGGGCATCGGCTTCTACGTCGACAATCCGACCGACCGCCTGCGCTTCGACACCGTCGAGATCGAAGCGATCTCGCTGGTCCCCACGCCCGCCGCGCTCCCGGCGGGACTGACGCTGCTGGGCGCGCATCTGATGCGGCGGCGCCGTTGAACACAGAAACGTCACTCATGCGCAAACATGCTTTCACATTGATCGAACTCCTCGTCGTCGTTGCGATCATCGCCCTGCTCATCGCGATTCTTCTGCCCGCGCTCGCCAAGGCGCGCGAGGTCGCGAAGGTGACGCTCTGCGCCACCAATCTGCGCACCTTCGGGCAAGCGCAGTACGCCTACTGCGCCGACAATCGCGATGCGTTCGTGAGCATGAGCGACTGGGTGGTGGCGACAAGTTCGTGGTACGGCACGAGCGGACACGACGGCGTCACCAAGGGCACGCTCTTCCGCTACGTCAACAACGAAAAGGTCTACCTGTGTCCGCAGTTCGTCAAGGTCTGCGGGCAGTCCGACCCGGCGCGCAGCTACGTGATGAACTGGAACGTCGGGTGCTACGAGCCGAATCAGACGACCGCCCCGCCGGGCCCGTGGCGGCAAAGCAAGCTGCTCAACCGCCTCGCCAACATCAAGCAGGCCTCGACGCTGGGCCTCATGAGCGAGGAAAACCCCTGGATTCACCCCAAGTTCGCCGCGTTCGCCATGAACGACGGCCGGCTTGTCCTCAAGAATCCCGACTGGCCCCTCAAGGACACGATCGCCACGTACCATCTGCCCCTGCCCGAGCGCTACGCCGCCGACGGCTACTACCCGGCCAACGGCGATGAACTGAACACCGGCGTGGCCAACGTGCTGTATGTCGATTCGCACGTGTCCATCGAAAAGACCACGGACTCCCCGAAGATTTTCAACCCACAATGAAGTCAACCGCTCTGACGTTTTGGATCACGCTCTGCATGCTCGCCGGAGCCCTTCCGGGTTTTGCGGATGAGCAGCGCGATGACGCCGCCGCGTTCGCCATTCAAGGCGAGTACGTCGGGCCGAAGATGGGCATGCAGGTCGTCGCTCTCGGACACGATCGGTTTGAAGCCTATCTTCTGCCGGGCGGTTTGCCCGGCGAAGGATGGAACCGCCGCACGCGCGACCGCTTCGATGGCGCCCGCGTCGATGGGGTGACTCATCTGATCAACTTCGACGGCGCCGCCGCGACCATTACCGACGGCTCGGGCGTCGAACTTCTCAAACCCGACGGCAAACCGTGGGCGAAACTCGAAAAGGTGCATCGCAAAAGCCCGACTGAAGGCGCCGCCGCGCCGCCTGGCGCGATCGTGCTTTTTGACGGGACGAACCTCGATGCATGGCGGACCGGCGCGACGATGACGACCGAACACGAACTGGCCGCCCCCGCCGTGTCGAAACAGGCCTTCGGCGACATGACGATGCACGTCGAATATCGCACGCCCTTCGAGCCGGACAAGCGCGACATGGCCCGCGGCAACAGCGGCGTGATTCTCGACGGGCGCTACGAACTTCAGATCAACGACTCATTCGGCCGCTGGCCCACCCGCCTGCGCAATGCCGCCATCTTCGAGCTGCGCGATCCGGACCTGGACGCGACGTTCCCGCCGGGCGGTTGGCAGACGTATGACATCGACTTCGCCATCGTGCGCGTCGACGCCGATGGGAAGATCGTCAAGCATGCGACGATCACCGTCCGGCACAACGGCGTACTGGTGCACGATCAATATGAGATTCCCCATCCGACGAACGCCGCGTTCACATCGCTTCGCAAGAAGCCCGAGGGCGATGCCCAGCCGTTCGAGCTTCAATACCACGGCAGCCCGGTGATTTTCCGTAATGTCTGGGTCGTCGCGCACGACAAGCCGGAGGCCCCATGATGTCCAATGCTTCGCCGACGCGGCGCACGTTCGTCAAACAGATCGCCGTCGCCGGGTTGACGATGCCACTGGTGTCGCCTCGGCTGATCCGCGCCGCTTCGCCGAACAGCGTGGTGCGCCATGTGTGCATCGGGGCCGGGGGCATGGCGTTCAATGACCTGCATCAGTTCATGAGCCACCCCCACGTCCGGATCGTCGGCGTGTGCGATGTGGACGCTTCGCATCTTGCGACCGCGATGGGCAAGACGAAGCTCGACGCGAAGACGTTCAGCGACTGGCGCCGCATTTTCGATGATTTTGCCGGGGAATTTGATTCGTGCAACGTAACGATCCCCGACCACATGCACGCACCGGTGGCGATGCGGGCGCTGGAGGCGGGCAAACATCTGTACTGCCAGAAGCCGATGACCAAGTGGTTCAATGAACTGACGGCATTGCGGGACAAGGCGCATGCCACGCCGGTCGTGACGCAGTTGGGCATTCAGAATCATGCGCGGACGGAGTTTCGATTGGCGCGGTGGGCGATAGAGGAAGGGCTCATCGGCAAGGTGCGGGAGATTCATGCGTGGTCGAATAAGACCTGGGGCGGGCCGCGGGCGCTGCCGACGCCGGTCACGCCCCCGGCGACGCTCGACTGGAACAGTTGGCTCGGCGTCGCGCCGCATCGCCCGTTCGCGCCCAACGTGTATCACCCCGACCAGTGGCGCGATTGGGTCGACTTCGGCACGGGGCTGCTCGGCGATATGGCGTGTCACGTGCTCGACTCGCCCGTCTCGGCGCTCGGGCTCGGTTCGCCGCGGCGCATCACCTCGACCGGCCCGGCCCCGACCGAACAGAACTGGCCCGACCGCACGACGGTGCGTTTCGAGTACGCCGGCAACGAACGCACGGCCGGCGACACGCTGACGCTCACGTGGTACGACGGCGCTTCGACCGCGCCGAAGGAGATCACCGATCGCTTCCCCTTCCGCCTGCCGCAGACGGGGAGCATGACCATCGGCGAAAAGGGCGCGATGATGCTTCCGCATGTCGCCGCCCCCCGGCTTCTTCCCGCCGAGAAGTTCGCCGATGTGAAGTTCCCCAAGCTCGATCCGATCGACCACTACCACAAATTCATCGACGCTGTCCGCGGCGAAGCGGCGACCGAAGCTCCGCTCGACGGATACGGCGGACATCTGGTCGAGTCCGTTCTGATCGGCACCATCGCGCAGCGCCTGCCCAACACGACGCTCCGCTACGACGGCGCGACGCGACAGTTCGCCGATGACGCCGTGCCGGCGGAGCTAATGAGCCGGGCGGATCGGGCGTGGTGATGGCGTTGCACTACTCGGGCAGCTTGCGCTGATCGAGCCGCTCGCCGTAGGGCGGGCGGACCGGCGTGTCGAGCGCCCCGCTGGCTTCCAGTTCCTTGAACATCTGATCGCGCAGCTTGGCGATCTGGTCCTGGTACGCAGGGACCTGGATCAGATTGTGGCGCTCATCGGGATCGGTCGCCAGATCGTGAAACGAATCGATGTCCCAGACGCCATGGTAGTAGACGTATTTGTAGCGGTCGGTGCGGATGGCGAACATCGTCGGCGTGGCGGGGAAGTTCCATTCCCAGTGATACTCGTAGAGAATATGGTCCCGCCAGTCGGGCACGTCCTGTCCCATCGCCAGCGGCCAGAACGACCGGCCATCGAACTTCATCGCCTCATCGACCTCCACGCCCAGCGCGCCGAGAATCGTCGGCGCGATGTCGATGTTCTGCACCATCTTCTCGACGCGCCCGCCGGCGGGCAGATGACCGGGCGCCCACGCCAGCATCGGCACGCGCATCGACGGCTCGAAGGCGTCGCGCTTGTCGTAGAACCCATGCTCACCCATGTGAAATCCGTTGTCGCCCATGTAGATGACAAGCGTGCTGCGCGACAAACCCGACTGATCGAGGTAGTCGAGCACGCGGCCGATCTCTTCGTCGACCGTGTGAATCGCTTCGGTGTAGTTGTGGTACCAGTCGTCGAAGCTGGGCACGGGATCATTGTCGAATCGGCCGGTCTCCATGTGATCGATGCCGTGAATGGAGTAGCGGCGTTCCCTGACCCAGTTGGGCTGAGTGCGGTAGTTCTCTTCGGTGCGCCCGATCGTCGGCGGATAGGGAATCGGCTTGTCGTGATAAATGCCCTGATTGCGCGGGGCCGGTTGAAACGGATAGTGCGGCGCTTTGAACGACAGGTAAAGGAAGAAGGGCTTGTCAGCGGCGCGGCCGGTCTTGAGCCAGTCGAGGGCCAGGTCGGTGAGCACATCGGCGCTGTAACCCTTGAACTGTTTGCGCTGGCCGTCGATGTTGAGCGTCGGGTCGTTGTACTCGCCCTGCCCGCGGAAACCGGCCCAGTGATCGAAGCCGGGGCGCGGTTCGTCGGAGTCGTGGCCCATGTGCCACTTGCCGATGAACGCGGTGGTGAAACCGGCCTTCTGAAGCGTCTGCGGGAAGAACAGCGTCCCCGGCGGCACCGGATGCTGATTGTCGACCACATGATGGTGATGCATGTACTGACCCGTCAGAATCGACGCCCGGCTCGGCGAACAGAGCGACGTCGACACGAACGCGTTGGCCAGATGCACGCCCTCGCGCGCCATGCGATCCATCGCCGGCGTCTGGAGCCACTGAGGGCAGCCGGGATGGAAGCGCATGAAGTCGAAGCGGTGATCGTCGGAGAGAATGAAGATGACATTGCGGAGCGGTTCGCTCTTCGCATCCGCCTGCTGCGCCATCGTCGCGCGCCCGAACAGCGCGCAGCACAACGCCGCAAAACAGTAAATCATTCGATGAATGTCCATGGCACGACCTCGACAAAAGTGACCGGCGGGGTCGTTCAATGTAACTCCCCCCGCCGCCCCCGTCGAGCCGGGCGTCGTCGACGAGCGCAACAAAAAAGGCCGCCGGCGAAGCCGAGGGCCTTTTGCTGATCGATCGCGCACGACGATCACCGCGCGGGAAAAGTGGAGCCGGGGGGAATTGAACCCCCGTCCAATTCTGACGCGGGCGAGCAATCACAACAACTTACGTCGGACGCCACGAAGCCCGCTGCAAAAAGCGCGGCAGTTGATCCGACATTGAAGGCGGTAATCACCGCATGGCCGACCTTGCCGGCGCGCGTTCGCGCGCGCATCATCGGCATCGTCGAGGGGGCATCATTGCGCGAAGACTGACAATTTTGGCCCGACTGCGCCATGCCGGCGCGCAGCATCGTAGGGCAAACGCAATCGCCGGCCGGAGCGACCCTATGTCGTCAAGCAGAGTATTGGCGGGATATGCATTCAAGTACGCCGGGCAAGCGATCATTGTGCCACCGGGGACGATGGTTCATTACGAAGCCGACGCCGTCGAACTGGTCAGCGGCACGGCCCGTTACGCGAAGATCAGGCATAACGATGGGACAGTCGAGATTGTCGAATGGGACACCTTGATGATGTCGGTCGGCGGAATCGGGCCGGTCGAACTGTTGCCGCTCGACGATCCTTCCGCGTCGCAAATCGAATCGCAGTAGCTCAATGCCGACACGCTTGACGGCGTGTCGGCGTCTTCTGTTTCACAATATATTCGTAAATCGATTATTTTCACAAATCGATAAAATAATTATTTCTCTTTGTAATACATTCACAATTCGCACTTTACGATTCTCGCCAGATAAATTCGCAGATGTTAACAACTAGGCAGGTCACAGATTACGACTAGATTGAATCCGTGACATGATAAAAGTTGGAGAGCGCAAATGTATACATTCGGACAGGTAGTCGAACGGCTCAATGTCAAAGAGCATCGGGTTCGATACGCCATCGAACGGTTACGCCTAAAGCCCGCAGCGCGAGCTTCGACGTGGCGCCTTTTTGATGATCGGCAATTACAGGCGATCGGTGACGAACTCAATCGCATTGAGGCGCGTCGGCGTCAAACTGCAACTACCGATGTGGCGAACGCGTGATGAACCGGTCGGCCGTCGAACAACTCGCAACTTCGGCGCTTGGCGTCGGCATGGTCGACATGCAGCAACTCGCCGATCACCTGGGCGTGCATGTCGGCTCCATCAAGCGATGGCGCCACGAAGGCAAATTGCCGCCGGCTGACTTTGAGCTTGGCGGTATCGTTCGCTGGTCAAGTGCGTCGGTAGAGCGATGGATTCGGAGGAATCGAGGAGCGTAGCGGGCGGAGAAAAACAAAACGCCAGGCGGTGGCGGCCGACCTGGCGTTTGCATGGTTTGCACAACAAGAATGGTTGCACAAAACAACTCAATGTCAAGCGATTTTCCAACGGTTTGCATCGTTTGCGGATGTGAAGCGACGGCGTTCGGTGTGTTCAAACCGAACGACCCGCGTTCGTTTGGTTTGGGCACGCCGCCGGCGGGACGAACCTGCGTTGTTGTGTATGGCGTCTGCGCTTCGCATGTCGCCCCCGTCGACCATCTGGCCGCCGTCGCCGAACGGAAGCTTCGGCCCGCGATCGGGGGGGCGGCATGAGCGAACTGGCAACAATCAACTTCGACGCCATACCCGCAGAGCTTCGCCAGCGTCCGCATTGGGTGTGCTGGCGACACACTGACGGCACGAAACTACCCGTCAACGCCAAGTCACGCCGGCTTGCAAGCTCGACGGACCGGTCGACGTGGGCAACGCATGACGAATCTATCGCGACCTACACCGCCGGCGGCGTCGACGGCATCGGCTACGTCTTCGCCGAAGATGACGGCATGGTCGGAATCGACCTTGACGACTGCATCGTCGATGGTCGGATCACGCCGGAAGCCCGAAGCATCATCGACGAACTGGCAAGCTATGCCGAAGTCTCTCCGAGCGGCGGCGGCGTGAAGCTTTGGATCAAGGGCGAGAAGCCGGCGAATGCTCGATGCACAGCGAAGCAAAGCGCCGGCATGTCCCAAATCGAAGTGTACGACCGTGGTCGATACTTCACTGTCACAGGTCAGCGTGTCGAAGGCACGCCGGCAACGATCGAAGCGAGACAAGGACAGCTTGAGGCGCTATGCCAGCGGCTCTGGCCGGCGTCAGAGTCGGCCAATGCGTACACGCCGTCTCGGCGGCCGTGGGATAGGGCTACGGGCGTTGCGGCGAGTAATGCCGATCATCCGGGCGTCGTAACGCAGAACGCGACACCGACGAGGCGTGTTAACACTACCGAAGACGACGTAACCCGGCGGGCGTCGGCATACCTGTCGACGATGCAGCCGGCGATTCAGGGCGCCGCCGGTCACAACGCGCTGTACGCCGCGGCGACGGCGATGTGTCACGGCTTCGGGCTCGACCGGCCGACGGCATATCACTTGCTCGCTACCGAATTCAATCCGCGGTGCGTGCCGCCGTGGGATTTGTCGTCGATCCGCGAGTCGCGCGACTTTGAACGCAAGATCGACGAAGCGATCCGACAGCGTCACGACCGCCCGCATGGCTGGCTTGCCGACGCCGCCGGCTACGCGACCGACGACAGCGCCGTCGAGCATGGCGCCGAAGTCGCTTCGGCGCTGCTGGCCAGGTTTAACTCGGCGAAGGCAACTGCTGAAAAGATGGCTGCCGTCGATGATACGCCGGCGGTGTCGGTCATCGAGGCGGCGGGTGAAGATGGTGACGGGGCGACGGCCGGCCTTCCGGCGTGGATACTGTCGCCGCCGGGCCTTGTCGGTGAATTGTGCAGCTGGATCAACGCGACCGCATTCAAGCCGCAGCCGATTCTTGCGCTCGCGAACGCGATCGCGTTTTGGGGCGCTGTCGTCGGGCGGAAGGTTCGCGACGAATGGGACTTGAGGACGAACGTCTACACGCTGGGCGTCGCTGAATCCGGCGCTGGCAAGGATCACAGCCGCAAGTGCATCAAGCGACTTGCCGCAGCAGCCGGCGGGCTCGCCGCGGGGTTGCTCGCCGGCGAAGACGTCGCCAGTGATTCGGGCTTGCTTCAAAGCGTTTTCAACAATCCAGCGACGCTTTTCCAGCTTGACGAAATCGGTCACTTCATCGCCCAGGCGAACGACCGCAACGCACAAGCGTACACGAAGCGAATACCGGTCACGCTGACAAAGCTGTATTCGTCGGCGTCGTCGATGTTTCGTGGGAAGGAATACAAGACCGACGATCGCATCGATATCGTGCAACCGAACGTGTGTATCTACGGAACGACGAACCCGGCGACATTTTTTGAAGGCATCACGACGACGCAAGTACGCGATGGATTCTTGGGCCGCCTGCTAGTTTTCCAGACGGACAATAACGACCCTGACCCGATCGCGGCGAAGCCGACGGACCCGCCGGCAGGCATGGTCGTATGCGTGCTGAAATGGCTGGAACGGTACATCGAAGCGCCTGCTGGCGTCGTCGGGAACCTTGCAACGCGCGAATTCCCATGGCAAATCACCGTCAAGACGGAGCCGCAGGCCGAAGCGATCTTCATCGACCTGCGGGCCGACGCTCGCCGGCGTCGCCGCAAGATCATTGGCGACAGGTCGGGGCTTGACGCGCTTTGGAGCCGGGCCGAAGAAAACGCGCGTAAGGTGGCGCTCGTCATCGCGTCGTCTTGCGCGTACGACGCACCGATCATCGGAGCCGACCTTGCGAACTACGCGGCGACGCTGGTCAGCGTCTTGACCGATCAACTTGTCGACGCGATCCGCCACAACGTCGCCGACACCGACACCGGGCGAATCAAAAACAAAATCCTTGCTGTCGTGCGTTCGCGTCGCGGTGGCGTGACGTCGACCGACATCAGCCGGTCGCTCAAGCATGAGCGGCCGCGAGATAGACGCGAAGCCCTGGCCGATCTTGTTGAGGCCGGCGAGCTTGTCATTGAAACGATCAACACCGTCGGACGGCCGGCGACAAGGTATCGGATCGGATGACCATAACGGCCTGCTACGCAGGCGGGAGCTATTAATGTCAAAAAAGATTCACACGATCACATATCGAATCATCAAACACGACGGGCCGGCTGTCGTCAAGGGTCGACCTGTGCCTGGCACTGGCGGCGTCTTCGCTGTTCGATTGCTTCGGGGGATGGCGCCGTTGCGACTGTGTCACATCGATCACATTCCGACAGGCATTGCCGTCGGTCCGACCGTCGTCGGGATTGCAAAGGCAATGCGACTCGCAAAGGCGTTCCATGACCTGATGCCGGATCATGTCCGCGCGTGCGCGGACGTCGCAAAGATCAGGTCTGACACGCCAAAGAAGCTTGTCGCCTGGCTCAAGCGCAACGCCATGAGCAACGCCGGTGCATTAACAGAATACGATCCGGCGACTTAATGGCCACTTATGTTCCGTCTTATGTACCGGCGTTTTGGAACAAAAGTCATGCACGCAAGTAACAGTAACGACAACGCATTATGTACGTCCGATACCCTTTTGTACCTTTTGTTCCCGGAGAAAGTCATACAGTCAACGGGAGTGGGTACACGCGTGAAGAAAGAGGGGAAAAAGAGAGGCGGAACAAAAGGGGTAATAAGGGTAGATATATATATCAATATATATATTTAACAGACACTTACAGCGACGACTTTTGTTCCATAAACGACGGAACAAAAGCGGACAAAAAGGGGCAATAAGCCATGAACGACAAAATTGAATCGAAAACGCTAGAAACGATCGCCGCCGACCTTGAAGATGCAAGCCGAATCATCGGGTCATGGGCCGACGTCATCCGCAGGGCAGACATCAAGTCGGAGCGATCCGCCGACGTCGCCTTCCTGACGAAGCGATCGCAACGCTACATGCAGAGCGCGCGCGCCGCCGTCTCCCTGGCCAGCAAGAGCAAGCGCCAACGTGGCGACGACGCACCGCCGATGCCTATTCGCGAGGTTGAACGCTTGGCCACAATGCAGAACTTCGGCCGCCGCGTGATGACGCGCGCAAAGAAGGAACTCGACACCAGGACGATCGCACAGCTGGGGACGTTCCCGCCTGTTTATCACTTGCAACTGCCCGACCAGAAGCTAGCACACTCTCTATGACCCTAGACGTGGTGATATTAGATTCTAGATCAATATCCAATGTCACCACATCACAGGGTTACGCAAGGCGCGCGACCATGTGTACATGCAGCGACAACGTGAACAACTGCCGTCGACGCCTTGATGCGCGCGCAAAAAAGGTACTTCCTTGCCAACGCTTGACTTATGGCGGCGGGAACACTCGGACGGTCTTGGAAGTTTCTTTTGAGGAAATTAACAAAATATGACGCACCCGTATGAAAAAGCGATCCTGCTTGGAATTCTTGCCGAGCTTGACGTTGCCGGCGACCCGCCGACTGGCGTCGCGATGCGGATCGTCGACGAGCTTCGCGCGTTCGGCGTGCGATACCTTCCGGCGTGCTGGCACGATCGAGCGCACACGAACCGCGAAGCGAACCGCTTCCGACTGGCCGTCGCTCGCCTTGAGCGCGCCGGCCAGGTCGAGCGGGTTCAGGTCATCGGCAGTCGGACGACTCATCTTCGGCCGACGCCGGCTGGGATTGCGGCGGCCGTTGGTATCGGCGACGCCGACGGCGCCGGCGCGGACGTCGCCGCAGTGATTCGGGCGTTGTCGCTGTGCGAATGGTGGGACCCGTCGGCAATCACGGAGGCCGCGCGATGAAGCGACGCAGGAACAATCGCCTTAGTCCGTACGAGCGCGCAATTCTGCTCGGTGTGGTCGCAACGATCGACCTGGCCAGCGACGAAACGGTCGGCTGGACGCATGACCGGCGAGTCGACGTGCTGGCGCATGGGCCGTTGTGGCGTCCCGCCGACTGGCTTACGCGGGACGTGACGGCGACAGATCGCCGCCGATTCATGACCGCCGGCGCGAAGCTCGAAGCGGCCGGATATGTCCGCCTGGTCCGCATCCTGGGCGAGCGTGTCACGCACGTCGAGCCGACGGCCCAGGGCATCAAGCTTGGGATTGCGCTAGCCCTCGGCGAAGCGATTCCACTCAACGTCGAGGCGTTGAGTCGAACGCTTGGCGCTTCGGCTTGGTCAAAAAATTGGACATTGGCGGACCTTGTCGGCGACTCGACCGTTGAGGACATCCGATTGGGATTCATTCGCGCCACCGGCGGCCATCACCCGGACGCACGCGCATGACCACGACCGCCACGACAGCACGACGCCGCACGCGCCCGCCGACCGCCGAGACGCCGGCCGTCGAACCGGCCGACCTGTCGGCCGCGCTCATTTCCGAGGCCGAACGCATCATCGGCGGGCCGCTTCCGACGGTGTCAATCGATCGGGCCGCATTGCTTATTCGGGCCGGCGCGCGTCAACCACAAGACCTGGCCGACCTGTCCGATCAGCGTGTCGCGATCGCAGTCATCGCCGCCGGCCGGCCGGTTCGACCGATCGTCGATCGGCCAATTCTCACCGCGAGCGCGGCGGCGGTCTACGAACTGCTGTTGGAGTATCCGCCGCACCGTGGGCTCACCAGCACGGAAATACTCGACCTGCTATCCGATCGCGGGTTCCGCCTTGACGCATCGACGCTTCGCGGCCGGGTCATCAAAGAGCTTGGGCCGTACGGCATCGAGAATCGCCGGAACGCCGGCTATCGCATTCCGGCTTCACGGCGTCCGCAGAAAACCTAACAGCACGCAACATCGGCGATACATCCGCGCGTACATCGGCGCGAAGTCGGTCGCGTAAATTCGTCATCGTCAATCAACCGCCCCGAAGGAACACCGTCAATGATCGCACCAAACACACAATCTGCGGCCGGCCTGCTGACGATCGAGCAGGTCGCCAGCGAACTCGCGACAAGCCGAATTGCGGCAAGCAGACTCATCGCCCGCGGCGCCCTGCCGGCCTACCGCCTGGGACCGAACGGCCCGCAGCGCGTCCATGCGGCCGACGTCGCCAAGTATGTCGCCGCGGGTACGCCCGACTTCGCCATGCCGCCGCTTCGTGGCGCGTGGTTCGACGATCGCCGCGAGATTGTCGCGGCGCGCACGTTCGCCGAACGCGCGGCCAAACTCATCGGCGACGCCGTGCCGGCCGAAGCGCCGTCGGCGTCGACCGTCCGCGTCGGCATCACGCCGGCAATGCGTGCGCTCATCGCAACGCCGGTCGACGCCAAGAGCGATCCCGACAAATCACCGCGCCGCTTTGGCGTCTACGGGCTCGCCTGGGCCGTGTGCGCCTTCCGTGACGCCGCATATGAAGCGGCCGGTCGTGGCCAGGCGATCAACGCACTGTACGCCGACCGCGATGCCTACCGTCGCATCGTCGCCGCCGCCGGCGACACGTTCAATCGCGCATCCATGAACGTCACGAAAATCTATACGTCGAAGGACGTCAGCTTCGGCGTGAAGTACAGCGACATCCTGAACGTGCTGGGCTACACGACTGACAAGCTCGCCGAAATGGCACTCTGACGTTGAGGTTCGACGTGATTATCGTTCCGCAGAATCTTGAACTTGGCACTTCGCCGGCGCCGTCGGCCGCGACCTTCGACGAACTGCGGGCCGCCATGCCGAAGGCGTCTTCCGACTTCATCGTTGCGGCGCAGTCGGCCGGCATGACGCTCGACGACGCGAAGGCGAAGTATACGGCCGACCTGGAAGAAAAGGTTCGGCAACAAGCCGGCGTCATCAAAGCGATTGCAGGCGACGAAGGGTTGCCGCACTTCGCCAACGCGTCAGCGACCAAGCCGGCGAAGCGCTACGGAAGTCTCTCGCCCGCGCTGTCGCGATTCGCCGCCGGCATCACGTTCGACACCAGCAACGACGAACAGAAAGGAATCTGACTGATGGCCTGGACCCCGCTCGCACAGATCGAACCGCAACCGTGGCACAGTCGGAAGACGCGCGCCGAAGTTGACGCCGTCAACACGGCGATCGACAGCATCATCACATGCCGGCAGACCATCGACGAAGATCGCGCGCGACTTGAGCGACTCGCCGTCGACGGCATCGACGAACATGACATCGCGTCGGCCGACACCATCCGGGCGAATCGCCTGCTGGCGCTCCGCGAGGAAGTCGCTGTGCGCCATCGGATCAACGCGCTGTATCAATCGTTCGCCGAAGACGCCACGAAGGCGCACGCCAAAGCGATCGAACACGTCGACGCCATGCGGGCGGACCTGCTGTCGAAGCTGCACGGCCTGGGCTTCGGTGGCGATGGCGTGACCTGGCGAAACGACATCGCCGGGTGCGTCTATCCCGGCACGCTCAACGGTCACGCCGCCGTCCGCGAAGCTCGCGAGCATGTCGAATCGCTGGCCAATTCGTCGGCGCGTCAGGAATGGATTCGCCTGAATCGCGAACGGCTCGAAAGCGTGACGCGCGAACTTCGCCGCATCCGTGACGACGCGGTCGCCCGGACCTGATGACCTTCACGGCATCGGTTGCAGATGCCGACGCACCACGCCCCGGCCGGCGAATCTCCGCGCCGGCCGGGGGTTTCAAAGAGCAATCGTTATGCAAACGCTCATCGCCATCATCAAAGACGCATACATCGCCGCCGACGCCATTGTGTCGGCGCTCCGCGGCGGACGCCGCCAGGAAGCGAAGGCGGTCGTCCGTTGCTGGGTCGCCATGACGCGGGCGAGACTCAACGTCGACTGGCTTTTGACGAAGGGCCGCGCCCGCCGGGTCGTCGTCAACGTGTCCGCTTGCATCGCACGCACGATCGGAGTCGCCTGATATGCCATCTGGAAAATCCATCGAAGCCGGCCGCGCCTACGTCCGAATCTTCGGCGACGATTCGGCGTTGATCCGCACGCTCAACAAGCAAAGCAAACAGTTGAAGGCGTGGGGCAAGTCGGTCGCGACGATTGGCGCCGGGATCGCAGCCGCCGGGGCGGCTGTGCTGGGGCCGATTCTGTACGCGACGAAGCAATTCGCCGCGTCGGGCGACGTGCTCGACAAGATGTCGCAGCGAACAGGCATCACCGTCGAAAACCTGTCGGAACTGAGCTTCGCAGCAGAACAGTCGGGAAGCAACCTTGACTCGCTCGAAAAGGGCATCAAGGGAATGCAGCGGACAATAAACGACGCAAACAACGGTCTTGGCGAATCGAAAGACGCATTGCGTGAAGTCGGCTTGTCCGCCGAAGCCCTGGCCGGCCAGTCGCCGGATGAACAGATGAAGCGGATCGCCGACGGCCTGGCATCCATCCCCGACGACGGCAAGCGCGCCGCGGTCGCGATGAAGATTTTCGGCAAGTCGGGGCAAGAGCTTATCCCGCTGCTTGCCGGCGGCCGCAAGGGTATGGAGGCGTTGACTGCCGAAGCCCGCGAATTCGGATTGACCGTCAGCACGAAGGCGAGCAAAGACGCCGCGGCGTTGACGGACGCCATGAACCTGATGCGACGCGTCGTCGATCGCCTTGTCTTCGGCATCGGCGGGGCGCTGGCGCCTGTGCTGACGGAACTACTGACGAAGACGGCCGGCATCACGGCGAAGTTTATCAAGTGGGTCGACGCAAACGGCCCGCTTATCGCCATGATCGCCAAGATCGCCGCGGGCGTCGTCGCCGTCGGCACGGCGATCGTCGCCGTCGGCGGGCTGATTATCTTCGCCGGGTCAGCGATGGGCGGCCTGGCGACGATCCTGACGACCGTCGGATCGATCGTCGGCGGCGTGACGGCGGCCATCGGTGCGATGCTGTCGCCGATCGCTTTGGTCATCGCCGCCGTTGCATCGCTTGGCGTCTACGTTGCGTCCTACTTCGGCTTGATCGACGCGGCCGTGTCGAAGGGGTCGGAAGTCTTCGGCGTGCTACGCGATGACGCTGTTAACGCGTTTGAAGCGATCAAGGCGGCATTGTCTGCGGGCGACATCAGCGCCGCCGCGGCCGTATTGTGGGCGTTGCTCAAGTTGGAGTGGGCCCGCGGGATCACGGCCTTGCAAGGGTACTGGTCGCAATTCAAGGTATTCATGCTGACGACCGCCGTCGACATCGCCGCAGGCGTGGCGTCGGCGCTGGTTGATTCGTGGTCGGGCCTGCAATCGATTTGGGTCGAAGTCACTTCGGCGATGGCGGCCGCATGGTCGTCACTGTCGGCGAGTGTGCAAAGCATCTGGAACGAAACGACCGGATGGGTCGCAAAGAAGCTGCTGCAACTTCGCGGGCTCATCGACGACACCTTCGACACCGACAAGGCAATCGCCTTGATCGATCAGCAGACGGCCGCCCGCGAGCAGGGCATCCGCCGCCGGGAATCCGCCGGCGTCGCCGCGGCGACGGCTGACCGCGATCGCCGGCTTGCAGACATCAGCAACCAGCGGGCGACGGCAAACGCAAACATTACGAACCTGGCGGCTGGGGCGACGGGGGCGATCGGCGCCAACGCCGACAGCGAGCTTGCAGCCTCGCTGGCCAATCTGGCGAAGGCGCAAGCAGCGTACAAAGACGAACTGACCAACGCTCGCAAGCGATCCGCCGTCGACAAGTCCACGACAGTGACTTCGAGCCCGATCAAGTTGCCCGTCGGCGGCCCGGCTGCGATCGCGACAACGGCGGCGAAGACGACGGGCACATTCAACGCGTTCGGCGTCCGCAGACTGGACACGCAAGGGCGCATCGCGCGATTGCAAGAACGGGCGGCGAAGGCGGCAGAAGCGACGGTCGACAAGCTCGGTCGCATCGAACGCGCGATCGTGGCGAACGCTCCAAAATTTGCTTGAGGGTGACGCATGGCGATCACAGTTGAAGAACGGTACGGCCGCCAGCTTTCCGGCTCATCTGGCGAACAGGTCTACTTAATTCAAGGGGCCGTCGATGGCGGCGGCGACCATGATTCCGCGGCGGCGCGTGCGGCGTTGCTAGCCGGATCGCCGACGACATTCGCAGGCCTTGTTCGCGACGATGAATCGTGCCGCGTTGAAGAAATCAAATCGATCGCCGGCGCGTTTGAAGGGTTCGTGTCGTACACGGTCAACGAGCTTGAGGAAGTCGGATCGTCGTCGTATGACTTCGACATCAGCGGCGAAGCGTTGCGGATCACGCACAGCTTGTCGACCACAAAATACGGAACTGGCGCGCCCGACTTCAAAGGCGCGATCAACGTCGTCGACGGCAAGGTCGACGGCGTTGACATCATACAGCCGAAATTCAGCTTTTCGGAAACGCATATCATCGACGACGGCGACGTCGATGAGAGCTACAAGAACACGATCGCGTCGCTGGTCGGCAAGGTGAACGCCGCGAGCTTCCGCGGACACGCCGCCGGCGAAGTGCTGTTTACCGGAGCCAGCGGGTCGAAGCGCAAGAAAAAGGGCGATTGGGAAATCAAATTCAGCTTCGCCGTCAGTCTCACACGAACCGACATTCCGATCGGCGACATCACTGTCACAACTAAGGATGGATGGGATTACTTGTGGGTTTACTATGTTTCCGACATCGACTCGACGGCGCATGAGCCGGTACAGATTCCGCGATCGGCATATGTCGAAAAGGTGTTCTACGACGCCGACTTTTCCTTATTGGGGATTTGACCATGATCTACTATCCTCGCCAGCACAAGGGTAAGCCGGCGGCAAATCGGCCGGCGAAGCGGGGGACGTTTCACGTCAGCGACGTCGTGTTGCGGCAGATGGGGGAGAAGGCGACGCCGGCGACGAAGCAAAAGCCGGCCTCTGGATAATGTAAGTTGGCCGATTCTGATAACATCTTGTCATGTCAAGATGGACAATAAAGACGACTGGAATGCTCATGCAGGTGGCGCGACGTGCATGTGACAATATCCCCGCCGATGCTCCTGACGATGAACCGCTCAAAATCGATTCAACCATTGCCGTCGTGTTTTCGGTAGCGGCAATCGAAGCATGGATTAACGATTTGCAGCATGACGCTGGACCGATCGAGAGCGATCAAATACCGCCAAGAAGCAATCGAGTGATAATGCTATGTAACCTATTGCAAGCTTGCGATCGCGAGCCGACGATGACGAAGCTCGAAATTATATTTGCAATACTCGCAAATCAGACCATCGACAAGGGACGCGCCCCGTTCCAAGACCTTGCACAACTCATCAACTTGAGAAACGCGATTGTTCACAGGCGACCTGAAACAATCGCGGCCGAGCCATCGAATATCATAAAGTGGCTACGAAACCGAAAGCTTGTGCGGACTGACGATCTGAAAATCCACCAGCGCGATACCCTCAGCTTGTCATCGACGAGGGCGGTTGCGAAGTGGGCGTGCAAGACTGTTGGAGCAACGGTAAATTACTTCGCTGATGCGCTCCGAAAGATGGAGCTATCAGGCGAGCATGGCGAAGAATTCGCAAGTGGCTCGTCACATTTTTACTTTGTTACGAAGGACGGCTGTCGATCGCTAATGGCACACGCTGACGGAAGACCAACGACGTACGTTGCCGCGCCTTCAGCGTCAATATGTCATAAGCCGGGATGCCATAGGCGGCCAGCGTTCGACTTGCAAACACAGATGTTTAGTGAACGCGACCAGGCAATCGATGCGGGCTTGAAGCCATGCAAGCTGTGCAAGCCATAGGGGCAAATGCGTGAAATCCACCTCAAACAAGCCGCTCGCCGACCAACTCCGCGCCGCCATCGTCGCCGCCGAACGCCGCGGCATGACGCAATATCAGATCGCGAAGGCCGCCGGCGTGTTCCAGTCGCAGATAACCCGCCTGATGGCCGGCGACGTGTCGCCGCGGCTGGACACGGCGGAAGCGATCGCGAAGGCGTTGGGCCTGGAATTGAAGCTTGCGAAGCGGCGGCGATAGTTGACGAAACGCAAGCAATCGGCTAACCTGTATTGCAGTCTTAACCAAGCGGCGTGAAAGGCAAACACATGGCGAGCATCTACCGTTATGGAAAGCGTCGGCGTTGCTTTGCGGTGCAATTCTTCAATGACGCCGGCCAACGCAAGACGATTCGCTTGGGACGTGTGAGCGAGGGGCAGGCGGTAGACGTGCAACAAAAGGTCGAAGCAATCTTGTCCGCCGTGGAGCTTCACCGTCCGCTATCGCCAGAGTTGACGGCGTGGGTGTCGCAAGTCGGCGACGACATGCGAAACCGCTTCGCGTCGGCCGGGCTTGTCGGCGGCACGCGCGGCGTAACGCTGTCCGAATGGCTCGACCGGTACATCGACGAACGCAAAGGCAGCATGAAGCCGGAGAGCGTTCGCAAGCTTGAGCAGACGAAGACGAAGCTACTGGCTCACTTTGATGACGACATGCCATTGACGAAGATCGATCGTGTCGGCGTGCAGGGGTTCAACCGCTACCTTGCCGGCTTGGAGTTGAGCCGTTCCACGGTCGGCATTCACATCGGCAACGCGAAGACGATCTTCGGCGAAGCACTCGCCCGCCAGATGGTCAACGCAAACCCGTTCGACTTGCTCACCAGCGGCACAACAAAGAGCCAGAATGCAGACGTCTACGTTGCGCCGGCGACCATCGACAAAATGATCGCCGCATCACCGGATCACAAATGGAAGTTGCTGTTTGGGCTGGCCAGGTACGCCGGCTTACGCGTTCCGAGCGAAACGCATCTGCTGACGTGGGCTGACGTGAATTGGGAGCTTGGGCGGCTGACGGTGCGATCGCCGAAGACGGAACGGCACGAGGGTCACGAATCGCGCGTCACGCCGATCGAGCCGCGGTTGATGACGATCTTGCGTGAAGCTTTCGATGCGGCGCCAGAGGGACAGACGCATCTTGTCACCATCAGGGGCAAGGGTGCGGTACGCCGTCGCGTGAAGTCGATCGCCAACGCCGCCGGCGTGACGTTGTGGGCTGACTTGTGGCAATCGCTACGCCGCTCGCTCGCCCGCGAATGGCGCGAACGCTATCCCGAATACGTCGTCGACCTATGGCTTGGGCATGGCCAGCGCGTGAGCCGGCGGCACTACGCGAACGCTGTACCCGATCATCTGTTCGCCCAAGCTGTCGGCGAAAATGAGCCCGCCGAGAACGCGCGGCAAAAGGCGCGGCACAACAGCGCTACCGACCGCGTTTTTGCGCTACCAAGCGCTACCCGAATCGCGCCGAATCGGGAACGAGAAGAATTACAAACTACTGACAATACAGTAGATATATCAGTGGAGCCGGGGGGAATTGAACCCCCGTCCCGAGACAGTCAGCATGGTGCTTCTACGCGTGTAGTCGGTGTTTTGGTCTTGGGCGATGCAGCCGCCATCGACAGCGTTTGCATTGCCGCAGTCAAAGTGTTTTTTAGTCCGCCAGCGCTTTGACGCCGCTCTTGGACGATCCTGATTGCTTTGCACTCGCAGCCGCGCTCAGGCGACTTGGCGGCGAATGTCACCGCATCTTAGGCGGCGAGGCGGGCCGGCGCGAAGCCGATCCGACCAGCGACATTGTCGTTGGCATTTAAAGTTTTGTACGTGGTTTTACGAGGCCAACGTACACCTCGACGCGCCACAACATACCTTCCCTGTCCGGTCGATACCGGTCGGCCCCAGTTGTCAAAGAGCAATGGCTGATTCTAGGCAACGTCCTGCACGAAGGCGACCGGCGGCGTCGGTTGCGGTCGGCGGCGGCGATGGTCTATGCTTGGGGCATGAACATCGCCGTCATCCTTCCCGCCGCGGGGCAGTCCAAGCGTTTCGGTGCGTCGGGCTCGAAGCTCGAAGCGAACCTCGGCGGACGAGCTGTATTGGTCCGCGCGGTCGAGTTGTTTTCGGGCCGGCCCAACGTCAAGCAGATCATCATCGCCGTCGATCCCGACAAGGTCGACACGTTCAAATTCAAATGGGCGGACAAACTGGGCATGCTCGGCGTGAAGATCGTCGCGGGAGGACGCAAGGAGAGATGGGAAACCGTGCTCAATGCCCTCTCGGCTCTCGATGACAACATCACGCACATCGCGGTTCACGATGCGGCGCGGCCGGTCAGCGATGCTGCGATGATCGACCGCGCCTTCAAAGCCGCCGAGTCACACGCGGCCGTGATCCCCGCCGTCCCCGTCAGCGCGACGATCAAGCGCATCGAAGGACAGGCGATGCCACCAAACGAAGCGCCGGACCCGCTGGATGCGATACTCGGGTCGGCAGGGAAGACGGTGGTGGAGGCGTTTCGCGTCGTCGAGACGGTGCCGCGGGAGGGACTTTGGCTGATTCAGACGCCGCAGGTGTTTGAGCGGTCGTTGATCGAGCGGGCATATGAGCAAATCCGCGCCGGCAAGCTCGACGCTTCGAAGATCACGGACGATGCGGGCCTGGTTGAAGCGATGGGCGAACCCGTCGCGGCGGTGATAGGCGATGCGCTGAATGTGAAGATCACGGTGCCGGACGATCTGAAATTCGCGGAGGCGGTGCTGGCGATGCGCAGCGGGCGCGTCGGAGCGGAGGCGCTGGGCCCCAAGCGGCAGCATCCGACTTGGGCGCAGATGGACGAAGACTGAAGCGGAGGTCAGACGGATGGGCGACTCATTCGAGGTCATCGTCCTCGGCGTCGGCGCGATGGGGTCGTCGACGTGCTATGAACTGGCCCGCCGCGGCATCCGCACGCTCGGCCTCGAACAATTTCCCATCGCCCACACGCTCGGCTCCACCACCGGGCACACCCGCCTGATTCGACAGGCGTACTACGAACACCCCGACTACGTCCCCCTGCTGCTGCGGGCGTACGAACGCTGGGCGGACCTCGAGGCAGCGAGCGGCCGGAAGCTGCTGCACATCACCGGCGGCATTTACATGGGGCCGCCCGATCGCCCGTTCATCGCCGGTTCGCTGGCGGCGGCGCGACAATTCAAACTGCCGCATGAGCTGTTGACGCACGAACAGCTCGCCGCGCGATACCCGATGTTCACACTGCCCGCCGATCATGTCGGCTTGTTCGAACCGATGTGCGGCGCCTTGTTGTGTGAGAACATCATCGAAACCTATGCCCGGCTCGCGCAGGAACATGGCGCGACGATTCATGACAACACGCCCGTGCTGGACTGGACTGGGGATGCGAACGGCGTGACGGTGCGAACATCCGAGCGTACATTTCATGCCGACAAGCTGATCGTCACGGCCGGGGCGTGGTCATCGAAGCTGCTCGCCGATCTGAACCTCCCGCTGCGCGTGACGCGTCAGATTCTCGGCTGGACGCAGCCCCCGGAAGTGGAAACCTTCAAGATTGGGCGCTTTCCCTGCTGGGCGATCGAGAACGAGGCGGGCAACGGGCTTTACTACGGGTTCCCGCAGATGCCCGGCGACACCGGCGTCAAGTCGGCGCATCATCATCACGGCTCGACGACGACGCCCGACACGATCGACCGCCAGACGCATGACGCCGATGCGGACGATTTTCTGCCGGCGCTGCGGCGATATGTGCCGTCGCTTGTCGGGCCGGTGCGTCAGATGAAGACGTGCATGTACACGCTCAGCAGCGATGAGCATTTCATCATCGATCAGCATCCGCATCACGAACGCGTGACTTTTGCCGCGGGTTTCAGCGGGCACGGGTTCAAGTTCGCAAGCGTCATGGGCGAAGCGCTGGCGGACCTTGCGATGCGCGACGCGACGGAACTGCCAATTGGATTCTTGAGTTTGAAGCGATTTGCGTGACCGGCGAGGCGGGTCACTCTTTTTTGACAGCCCCGCCGGATTTGCGGATGGTTTCGTCGATCGGTTTGAAGAGCGTCTTGTAGCGCAGGTCGCCCTGCATTTTGAACAGGGCGGCGTCGAGGTCGGCGAGGCCCGGCACGGTGTCGTCGATCGCGCGATACGAGGCGTGATGCGAGCCGGTGGTGATGGACAGTTCATATCGCACGTTCTGACCCTCCTCGAACGGGCCGGACCCCTTGGCGTCGAGCAGCTTGCCGGTGTCGATGAGGCGCCAGAGCTGGGCCTTCTGTTCGTCGGTGAGCGTCCCGGCGGGGGCGGCGTTTTTGACGCCGGCGTCGCGACCGCCGGCAAAGTGGAGCGTCCCCGACTCGTCGAGAATGTAGTAGGCATATCGATGATCGGCGGTGATCGTGCGTAATTCGATGGTCAATGGCATCGGAAAAGGATCGCCATCGCGCAAGGCCTGCCGCGTCGCGCATCCGGCGGCGAGGATGACGATCAAGGCGATGAATGTGCGGCGGATCATGAAACGTAGTTTAATCGCTCACCGGATGCTTCGCTTGAGTAGCCGCGTCGGGCCGGTACACTGTGCGGTGCGAACACGATGAATCCGGCCTGGAGCCCTTATGAAAATCAGTCTTGCGTGGTTGAATACTTACCTGGATCGCCCGGTGGACGCGGAGGAGGCGGAGCGCGTGCTCACCAACGTGGGCTTCCCGCTCGACGGCATCGAACCCGTCGACGGCGATCAGCAGCTTGATGTCGAAGTCACCAGCAATCGGTCCGACTGCCTGAGCCACATCGGCGTCGCGCGCGAGATCGCCGCCGCGACCGGCCGCACGCTCCGCACGCCCCGCATCGACCTGCCCAAGTCCGACGCCACCGATGTGCTCTCGCTCACGAGCGTCGAGAACCACGCGCCCGAACTTTGCCTCACCTACACCGCCCGGGTCATCCGCGGTGTGAAGATCGGCCCGTCGCCCGACTGGCTTAAGCAGCGTCTGGCCGCCATTGGTCTTCGCCCCGTCAACAACGTCGTCGACATCACCAACTTCGTGCTTCACGAAATGGGTCAGCCGCTGCACGCCTTTGACATGAACAAGCTGGCGGGCAAGCGCATCGTCGTCCGCCGCGCCACCAGCGGCGAATCGTTCACCGCCATCGACGGGTCCAGGCACAAGCTGCGCGACACGATGCTCGTCATCGCCGACGCCGATCGACCGGTGGCGATCGCGGGGATCATGGGCGGACTCGACAGCGAGGTGAGCGACAGCACGACGGACATCCTGCTCGAGTCGGCCCGGTTCGCCCCATTGAATGTACGGTCGACGAGTCGGTCGATGAAGCTGGCGAGCGATTCGAGCTATCGCTTTGAGCGCGGCATCGATCAGGAAGGCATCGAGCGGGCAAGTCGGCGAGCGGCGCAATTGATCGTCGAACTGGCCGGCGGCAAACTCGCCGACGGGGTCATCACGGTCGGCGGTCCGGCACCGATGCCGGCGATCGTCACGCTCCGGCCCGACCGGTGCAATGCCCTGCTGGGTCTGGAAATTCCCGCGCCGCTGATGGTGCGGATTCTGGGCGGGCTCGGACTGTCGCCGCAGCTTGAGGAAGGGCTGATCGCCTGCACGATTCCGTCGCACCGACTCGACCTGTCGCGCGAGGTCGATCTCATTGAAGAGATCGCCCGGCTGCACGGGTTTGACCACCTGCCGGTCGAACAGAAGATACACGTCACTGCGCGGCCGCCGCAGCAGATGATCGAAGCGCGGAAGCGCGTCGCGTCGGTGTTGGTCGCGCACGGATTCTGTCAGACAATCACGTTCAGCTTTTTGCCGACGAGTCAGGCCGAGGCGTTCGCGGATGGTTTGACCGTGCTCAAGGTGGACGAGGAAAAGAAGAAAGCCGAGCCCGCCCTGCGGCCGAGTCTGCTGGCAAGTCTGCTGGCGTGCCGGAAGACAAATCAGGATGCGGGAAATCACAACGTGAGACTCTTCGAAATCGGTCAGACGTTCGCCGCCAACGACGCCGGCTTTGTCGAGTCGCGCCGGCTCGCACTGCTCGCCGACGCCGAGAAACCCGCGGAGGCGATGCGTGCGATGCGCGGGACGATCGAGGAACTGCTCGTCTCGGTCGGCATGACCAATCGCTACCGTATCATCGAAGCGCCGATGACGCCCACGTGGGCCGCGCCGGCGGCGGCGGTCATCGACGCCCGCGATGCGAAGCGCGTCATCGGCATGTACGGGCTCGTGTCGGCGGCGATGTTGAAATCGTTCGATCTGCAAACGCCGGTCGTGCTTGCGGAACTGGATTACCCGAGCGTGGTCAGCGCGTACCCTGCCCAGCCGACGGTGGGCGAACTGCCGCGCTATCCGGCGATCGAACGCGACCTTTCCGTCATCGTCGAGGAAGCGACGGCCTGGGCGGCGATCGAGAAGACGATTTGCGAGGCGAAGCCGGCGCTCCTCGAAACGGTGAATTTCGTGACGGTGTATCGGGGCAAACCAATTGAGAAGGGCCGCAAATCCGTGACGCTGCGCATGACCTTCCGCGACCCGAGTCGTACGCTTGAGCATGACGAAGTCAGCGGGCAGATGCAGTCGGTCATCGGCAAACTGCGCGACGAACTGGGCGCGACGCTGCGGGATTGAGGCAAGCTCGAATCGAAAGCTGTGGCACAGCCGCCCTCGGCTGTGTTTTTCTTCATGGATGACATTCGCATGGCCGGGGCGATCGTACTACGGGCCGATGCGGCGGGTTGTTTAAGAGCGGCGCCGATCGATGAACTTCTGAATCGCTTCCGGATAAGCGAGGCATTCCTGCTCGAAAACGCGGGCGGCGACATCGTCGGGGGTATCGGTGGGCAGGACGGGGCAGCGACGTTGGACGAGGACGGGGCCGTGATCGTAGATGTTGTCGCAGAGGTGAACGGTGCAGCCGGTTTCGGTTTCATGGTTGGCGACGACGGCCTCGTGAACGTGATGCCCGTACATGCCCTTGCCGCCATATTGGGGAAGCAGCGCCGGGTGAATGTTCATGACGCGACCGGCAAAATCATCCGGAATGCGCAGAAGCGACAAAAACCCGGCAAGACAGACGAGGTCAATATGATGCGGACGAACCAGCGACCAGATCGCATCGGAAAACGCCTGCACGTCAGCGAACTGTTTGCGGGCGACCAATTCGACATGCAGGCCGCGCTGTTTGGCGCGTTCGATGCCGGCGGCGTCGGGGCGGCTGGCGATGACAAGTTCGATCGTCGCGTTCAGCTTGCCGGCGTCGATGCGGTCGGCGATGTTGAGCATGGTGCGGCCGCCGCCGCTGATGAGCATGGCCATTCGCAATGGGGCATCGGTGCGTGAGGTCATGGCGGTATGATACTCGCGTGAACGAACTTCGCACACGACTGGCTCCCTCGCCGACGGGCGCGCTGCATCTGGGCAACGTGCGCACGTTTTTGATCAACTGGGCAATGGCGCGGCGAAACGGATGGAAGATCGTCATGCGCATCGAGGATCTGGACGGTCCGCGCGTCAAGCGCGGGGCGGATCGCGAGGCGATGGACGTGCTGGCATGGCTCGGCATCGACTGGGACGAAGGACCGACGTATCAGCGGCAAGACCTGTCACCGTATTGGGCGGCGATGCATGAATTGGCGAAGATCGGCGCGGTATATCCGTGTCGATGCACACGGACGCAGATCGAGTCGGCCCAGTCGGCGCCGCATGGCGATGAGCACGAACTGCGCTATCCGGGCACGTGCCGCGGTCACGAAGGCGAAGCGATTGCGTACGACCCGGCGACGACGGAGATCGCATGGCGCGTGTACACGCCCGATGAAGCCACGCGTTTTACCGATCTTTTCGCAGGCGCTCAGACGTTCAATATCCATCAATCCATCGGCGATTTCGTCATCGCGACGAAGGCGGGGTTGCCGGCGTATCAGCTTGCCGTGGTCGTCGATGATGCGGCCCAGCGGGTCACGCACATTGTGCGCGGCGACGATCTCATCAGTTCGACGCCGCGGCAGATGCTGCTGCGGAAACTGCTGGGCATCGCGCCGGAGCCGGAGTATTATCACCTGCCGTTGGTGCTCGGCGAAGATGGTCGGCGGCTGGCCAAACGGCACGGCGACACGCGCGTCGTCACTTACCGGCAGCGCGGCGTGACGCCCGAACGGATCATCGGACTGATGGCCCATTGGTGCGGAGGGGGCGAGCGCGAGCCGATGTCGGCGGCGACGTTCATGGAACGATTCGAGATCGATCGGCTGCCGCACGAAGCGGTGACGTACACGCAAAAGGATGAGCAATGGCTCATGCAATGAAACTCACGACGCTCGCCCTCTTGCTGTTGCTCGTCGGCTGCAAGGAGACGCCAACCGCGCCGCCGGACAAGATTCAGGTCACGCTCGGGGGCCAGACGATCTCCCTCGAACTGGCGCTGACGGAGGCGCAGATCGAGCACGGGCTCATGGAGCGGGCGACGCTGGATGCGAATGCGGGGATGATCTTCGTGTTCAAGGACGCGGCGGTGCGCGATTTCTGGATGAAGAACTGCCTGATTCCCATCGACGTGATTTTCACGGATTCGACCGGCCGCGTCGTATCGATTCGGACCATGACCGTGCCGGACAAGGGGGATGCGCTTCCGCCGAGTTATTCGAGCTATTGGCCCGCGCAATTCGCCGTCGAGCTCAACGGCGGGCGAGCGGCGGAACTGGGGATTCATGAAGGGGATCGGCTGGATCTGCCGGTGGACGAGCTTAAGCGGCTCTCACCGTGAGCCGATCAATACTCAAGCGGTATTGGGTGAATCCGTCTGCGAGGGGAGCCGGCGCGCGTGGGTCAGTTGCTATTGATTTGCGAGAGCGAAGACTTTCGTGCGGCCGACGCGCTGGCGAAATCGGTCTTGTCGCAGTGGCCCGGGGAAGCGCGCCCGAAATTGAGATACATGGAGCCCAAGGATCTGTCCGCGCTGGACGGGCTATTCTCGAATTTTGATGCGGCGTGGGTTTATGCGGGCCAATCGGTGGAACGGGCGGCGGTGTATCGCACGCTCGGGGTGCTGGGGCCGTGGCATCTGCCGACGATGCTCAGTCGCGTCGGCGACACGCGAGCGCCGCATACGTGCATCACCGAAGGCGTGCTGGCGGCCCCGCCGGAGGCGCCGGTCAACGTACTGCTGAGCATGTTGCAGTCGCTGATGTGCTGCGGGCAGATGATCACGCCGCTCAAGCACGAACTGGCGATCACGCAGCGCCATCATCAGGGCTTGCGCGGCCAGATCGACAAGCTCGATGAAGAGCTGCGCATGGCCTCGCGGCTTCAGCGGCAGTTCCTCCCGCAGACTTTGCCGAAGCTTGACGGCATCGCGTTTGACGTTCTGTTCCGGCCGGCCGGTTACGTCAGCGGGGACATTTACGATGTGACGCAGATCGACGACCATCACCTGGGCTTCTATGTCGCTGACGCAGTGGGACACGGTGTTCCGGCGGCGCTGTTGACGATGTACATCAAAAACTCGCTGGCGCGCCGGGATTTTGAGCGACGTGGTCAGGGAATGCAGACGCCCGACGCAGCGCTGGCCCGGCTCAATCGCGAACTGCTGCTTCGGCAATCGACGACCGTGCAGTTCTGCACGGCGTGTTACGGGATCTTCAACACCACGACGCGCCGGCTCCAACTCGCCCGCGCCGGTCACCCCGCCCCGCTGCTGCTCACGCACGATGGCCGGGTCGAGCCGCTCGAACCGCAGGGTCCGCTGCTGGGCGTGTTCGAGGATGAATCCTTTGACCTGCTTGAACGCGACCTGGCTCCGGGCGATCGCCTGCTGATCTACTCCGATGGATTTGAAGTCGCGTTCGGCACGGGTGAAAAAGCAGTCGATGACCGGTACATGGATGAGCTTCAGATGCTGCGCCACGGCACGCTCAGCGAAGCGCTGGCTGCGCTGGAGCAGAAGCTTGATGTGCAGTCGGGCTCGTTGCATCAGCGCGATGATTTGACGGCGCTGATGATGGATATCGCGGCGTAGGGCACAGCACGCCGCCCGTTCGACGGGCTCAAGGTAAAAAGCGGCATCGCTCAACGACAATTACGAGATCATTTGGTCTGCGGCAGATTGTGCACGACCGCTTTCACGAGCACATCCGCTTCGAGATTCACCCGGTCGCCGGCCTTGCGGTCGCCGAGCGTGGTCAATTGCAGCGTCGTGGGAATCAGCGCGACGGCAAACGTCTTCGCGTCCGAATCGATGCGGGCGATCGTCAGACTCACGCCGTCGACGGCGATCGAACCGGTGGGAATCACGTAGCGGAAGAAGTCGGCGTCGGTGGCGATGGTGATGCGATAATCGTCGCCGGCGGTGTGAATGTCGGTGATCTTCGCGACGCGATCGACGTGCCCCTGCACGAAGTGCCCGCCGATGTGCGACGTCGGCGTCAGGCAGGATTCGAGATTGACGCGCGAGCCGGCGGCCAGGTCGCCCAGCGTCGTCTTGCCCAGCGTTTCGTGAATCACATCGAATGCCAGTACGCCCGGCGACTCCCCCGCCGCCGGGGCATGCGTGAGGCACACCCCGCTGACGGCGATCGACTCCCCGTGCGCCGGCTTGTACGACCAGCCCGCCGCATCAATGAGCAAACGAACACCGCCGAGATTCGCCCGGCGCTCGACGACGCGTCCCACAAACTGAATCAGTCCCGTGAACATTCAGAGCAGTGTAGCGAAGGTTGCCTTCGCATGCTGGTCTGAAATATCCGCGGGACTGATTCTCGGAGCACACGGGATCAGTCGGGCGTTCAGTCGAAGAGCGGCCCGATGGGCATGGCGGAAACCGGGGTGTAGAGCGTGACCCCCAGTTTGCCGGTGTTGTAGTAATGGAAGGTGTCGAGCTTGTGTGCGTTGGTGTGATCGACCGGGCCGAGCGTCATCGTCGAAATGTCGTAGGTCATCATGTATGACCCGACGAATTCCATGTCCGCCGCTTCGGTAACGGCCATCGTGTCGATCTTCGTTTCGGTCATGGCGGCGGTGTCGATCTTGTAAAGGTCATTGCCCAGATGCGTGTAGAACATCACGCCGTCCGTCGACGCGAGGCCGTGATACTTGTGCGAGAGCGTCATGATCTCGGTGACTTCGCCGGTGATCTGGTTCACAGACGCAATGCGGTTGGGCGTTTCGACCTGCACATCGTTGTTCACGATGACGGTGCCTTCGGTGATGCTGATCCACCATTTGCCCATCGCCTTGCCATTGCCGTTGACGTGGTCGTTGTAGACGCGGACCTTCATCGTTCCAGCGAAGTCGTAGGTGTTGGAGTTCTGTAAGGCGAATTCCTTGCCGTCGAGCAGGACGCCGTTCTGATTACCGTTGCCCTTGGGCTTGACATGCACGAGGGTGGCGTCGCCCTGATAGTACGTGCCGTCGCTGGACAGATTCGAGGCGTCCTTGAGGTTGTCGCGCGTGAACGTGCCGTTGGGCGTCGTGCACGAGAACTCATTGGCGTTGGAGTTGTTGGGGTTGATGTTGATGAGACCGGAGATCGTGGCGGGCGGTTTGACCTTTTCGATCTGGAGGGCGTAGACGACGTAAGGATGCGTCGCATCATGAATGCCGACCGCGCCGGTGAAGAGGCCGCCTTCGACGTCGGACTTGACGATCGTGGCGGCGCCGGTGAAGACGTTGATGTAGACAAGCTTGTTCTTGGAATCGGCGGGATTGTTCCAGAGGGCGTACATGGTCTGGAACCCGTCGAAGTAAGCCGCCGCTTCCAGGCCGGTCAGCACGGTGTTGTCGCTGGTCTTGACCTGGCCGACGGTGTTGAGCGTCTGGGCGCTGAAGTTGTACTGAAGGTAGTTGCCGTTCGTTTTATCGATGCCCAGAAGCATCTGATTGTCGAGGGCGTCTGAAGCGCTGTTTTGCGCGTAAGCGGCCGAACCCATCGACAGGGCAAGTCCGAATGCAATTTTCACGGCGAGCTTCATGGATGATCCTCTCAAAAGATACCGGCGGCGCCCACGGGCCTCTGCCGGGCGTACACCCATGAGATACGATTCAAGTGCAATTCTCACAAATGGAACGCGCGTATTTTCTGCACAAACCGACGATCGCATCATGACCCAGACGTTACAGGCGTCACAGATTCACGCGTCAGGGCGGACAATGCGAGTACTTATGGCGTGTCGACGACAAGCGTGACGGGGCCGTTGAAGCGGGCGTCGATGAGCATGTGAGCGCCGAAAACGCCGGTGGCGGTGGGGACGGACAAGACGCAGCGTCGGGCGATGAAGTCGAAGAGAGGCGAGGCGATTTCAGAGCGGGCGGCGTCGGAGAAACTCGGGCGGGTGCCCTTCTGCGTGCGACCGGCGAGTGTGAAATTGGGGATCAGCAGGATGCCGCCGGCGATGTCGACAACGGAGCGATTGAGTTTGCCGGCTTGGTCATTGAAGATGCGCAGGGCCAGCAGCTTGTCGGCGAGCCAGGTCGCTTCGCGCTCCGTGTCGCCCTCGATGACGCCGACGTAAACGAGCAACCCGGCATCGATGCGCCCGACGATCTTGTCATCGACGCTCACGGCGGCGTGATCGACACGGCAGACGACGGCTCTCATGACGCGGCGGCCTTACGATTGCGATTGAGCGCGGACTGATACACCTCGACGAGGCGGCGGCGCAGTTCGGCGGGCTTGCGGACGAGGACCTGATCGCCGTAGCCGAGCAGCCACCAGGAGATTTCGCCCAGCCCGTCGACTTCGAAAGTCATGAGGCATCGCCCGTCGTCGAGCATCTGATGCTGCTGCGTGGGGTGCCATCTGACTTCGGACACGTTGGCGGCGACCTTGGGCGTGAACTCCAACTCGATGCGATGCACCTTGCCCTCGGGAATCAGCGACCACGCCTTGCCGAGATAGCCGTCGATCGTGAACTTCGTGTCGGGCTTGAATGTGGCGTGCTCGAGTGTCATCGCGCGGATGCGGCCGAGCTTGTAGGTGCGGATATCCTTGTGCGTGCGGCTTCGTCCGATGACATACCACGCCCGCGCGGCGAAGTGCAGATGATACGGCTCGATCCGCTCGTCGATTTCCCCGCCTTCGAAAAGACTCAGATATCGCATGCTCACGACGCGATTCTGATCGATGGCGCTTTGAAGATCGGCGTAGGCGTCGTGCTCGTGATCGGCGGCGCTGAGCGAACCGGGGCGGACGGACACGCGGCTCATCATCTCGCTCGTCACATCGCGGATCGGCGCGGGCATGAGCGCGATGAGCTTGCGCACCGCATCGATCGCCGGCGCGGTCATCGGGGCGGGCTTCTGCGCGGCGGCGGTCTTGGCGAGCATCATCAGCCCCATCGCCTCGCTGACCTTGAGGTTCATCGGGGGCAGGAAGAAACTTGGCGCGACCTTGTAGCCGTCATCGTGACTGAACAGGTAGGGAATGCCCGCCGCTTCGAGCATGTTCAGATCGCGGAAGAGCGTGCGGCGGCTGACGTTCAATTCGCGCGCGAGCTCCGCGGCATTCATGCGGCAACCGCTCTGAAGCAACGTCAACAGGCGCAACACACGATGCAGACGACCGACGTTCACGGCGGCAGTTTAACAGGAATTGGAAAAGCAGGCCGCAAGCGGCTTCGCTAAACGGAGGGTCATGTCAAGCGATTTCCTGCGCCATGAGATGGTCGAGCACGCGCTGGGTGACGTCAAAAAGCGTGTCGGAGGCGAAGGGCGTCGGGGCGCTGCGGTGGCTGGAGACGGACTGGGTATGGTGGAGCCAGCGCTTCTGGCACTCCTGCATGTTCGCCACCGCCTGTTTGGCCAGCGTCGGATCGGGCCGGCGAAGGTAACGCCGGTACGCGACGAGGCCGGTGAGCAGCGCGGTGAGCGTCTGCGCGAGCGTGTGGGCATATTCGAGACTCAAGGGCAGCACGGACCCGAGCGGCTCGCTCAAGCGCGGGGCGATGCGCGCGATCGCCCGGCTGTCCTCGGCCAGTCGCTGCTCGGCGGCCTTCTTCTCGTTGACGAGGTCGTCGAGCTCGCGATCGCCGAGGCGCTGAATGATGGTCCATGCCGCTTCGGCGTCGATCTGGTCGTCCTGAATGAAGTGGGCCGAGGGATGCCACGGGTCCTTGCGGCTCCGGGCGTAGGGGGCGATGTAGAACATCTCCAGCACGTTCCTGGGCGAATCGCGCAGCACTTGAAGAATTGATTCGGCGGTCGCTTCATCTTCGATGCCCAGCCGCTCGCGCACCCACGAGCGGGCCAGCGCATCGGACGGCGCCTTGGGGTCGGCGGCGAGCTTGGGCACGGCCACGACGTTGGCGTCGATCCATACTTCCTTGTCCATCCCGATGTACGGCCCGCGCCATCCCCCGCCGCGCACCCATGCCCACAACCCCGCCAGATTCACTTTGTCGCTCACCGTGGCAAGACCCATCGCGTCCGCCACTTCCTCCATCCCGTCGCGCCAGAGCGGCGGCTGATAGTTCGGCACGGCGCCCTTGGCTTCAAATTCCCGCTGGCACTGAAGCTCGTAAATGATCGGCCGGTCGCCGCAGACGAGACTGCTGGGGTTCCACTGCTGATAGCGCCAGAAATCGGTCTGCGTGAACTTGAACGAGAGGATCAGGCGATCGTCCTTGGGAAGCTGCTCGACGACGCGCCCGCACAGCTCGGCGTTGTCGTGCATTCCGCCCGGCCGAACGTTCCAGGCGCGGACGATGAGCTTGCGATTGAGCTTGCCGACGACGAGGCCGTAGAAGTAGTTGATGAATCGCACGAGCCGATCGGCCCGGCCCATGTTGGAGCAGCGGCTGCAATGCGGCGAATAGATGTCATTGCCGATCAGGTAAGGCACCTTCGCGGCGTCATTGTCGCCGAGGCGCAGCACGATGCCGTCGACGGGATCAAGTCGGCCGACCAGCGCGTCGAGGCACTCGCCGCTCATCTCGAGAAGTTCGTCGCTCGCCGGACAAAGCATCGGCGGACGATGATTGATGCACGTCATCGCCGAGCCGACCAGTTCCTCCGCCAGACTCGGCGCGTCATAGATGAGCCACACGCCCAGGCCCGCCGCCTTGGCGTCGTCGACGGTCTTCTGCACGCCGTCGTACTGTTCGGTGACCCATTGCCGAAGATCATTGGAGCTGAGCGTCTGCGGCCCGAGCAGGCCGGAGAGGCCGGTCGTGGGATAGATGATGATGTCGGAGTAGCCGAGCTGGCGAAGCAGGCGCGGGTCGCGATAGCGCGTCTGATGCGGCTGCTCGCCGGGGTTGTCGAGGATCATGGCAAGGGTGAGCATGAGAAAGTTTTAGCAACCAATTAAGGTTGAATCCATCGCGATCAATCTCTAATTTCAAACCCGACGCGAGAAAGAAAAACCTTCTGACCATTGGGTAGGCAGTTGCCTATTTGATGCGCAAGTTTGCGATGCTCTTACTCCCTCTCCCTCTGGGAGAGGGCTGGGGTGAGGGTGGATACGGAGTATGGCGCGCTTCGAATCGGATGTCATCCGTATTCGCAGCCACCCTCACCCGGCCCTGCGGGCCGACCTCTCCCGGAGGGAGAGGTGAGAAACACATCACCATTTACCCCGCCGGCGCCGGGTCCTGCACGGTGGCGGTGCCGTCTTCGCCGATGACGACGACGCCGAGTTCGGCCAGGGCGAGCAGCGCCGCCTGTTGCTCGGCTTCCTTCTTGTTGGAGCCCCACGCGGCGGGGTAGCGACGGCCGCTGATTTGAGCGCAGACCTGGAAGCACTTGCTGTGATCGGGGCCCTTCTCGTCGAGCAGGATGTACGAAGGTAATTCCGACAAGTGCTTCTGGGCATGCTGCTGCAGGACGGACTTGAAGTTCTGCTGATGCGTCGAGGCGGCGGTTTCGGCGATGATCGGTTGCATGTGCTCTAGGATGAATCGCCGTACCGGTTCGAACCCGCCGTCGAGATAGATCGCCGCCACCATCGATTCGTACACCGCCGCCGCCAGACTCGCCGGCAGTTGATCGCGCCCGCACATGCCCTTGCCGAGCTTGAGCAGTTCGGTGAGGCCGAGTTGGTCGGCGATCATCGCGCAGACTTTGCGGCTGACGACGGCGCTTTTGATCTTCGTCAGTTCGCCTTCGAGGTATTCGGGGTAGTTGTGGAACAGGTACTCGCAGGTGACGGCGCCGAGAATGGCGTCGCCGAAGAACTCCATGCGTTCGTTGGATTGCACGCGATGCTCGGCGACGGACGCGTGCGTCAGCGCCTCGCTGAGAATGGCGGGATTGGCGAAGGTGTGACCGACAATTTCTTCGGCCCGCCGCTGAATGTCCGGATCGAGATCGTGCATCCAAACCTCAGTGTGCACGCATCCACTTCCGCAGGGACGTTGAACAGACTGCGGAGGTGGGTGCATGGACCACCTACTGAACCTTTGCGCAAATTACTGTCAGCACGCTGCCTTGTCAATGATCGGCTTCGCCGCTACGCTTGGCTTATGCATACGCGGCAAGCTTACCGATCGGGTCTGTTGTGTGCGGCTTTATGTTTGTGGCTCGGCGCCTGCACCGCGCTTCACGCCGCGCCTCCGCCGGGATTCGATCCCAAACGTCACATCAGCGTCGACGAAGTCGCGCCCGGCATGAAGGGCTACGGCATGACGGTGTTTCACGGCGTGACGCCCGAGCCCTTCGCCGTCGAAGTCGTGTCCGTCGAGCGCGGGTTCATCGCCGGCAAGAGCGTCGTGTGGATCCGCTGCCCGGATGACCGCATGCAGCTTACCGGTCCGGTGCAGGGCATGAGCGGCTCCCCGATTTACCTCTGGTCCGATGACAAGCCCGATCACAAACTCGGCGAAGGCGGGCGGATGCTCGGGGCGTTCGCCTTCGGACATCGGCTCGGCAAGGACTGCTACGTCGGCGTGCAGCCGATCGAGCAGATGCTCGAAGCGGCGGCGCGCACGAAGGCCAAGCCGCAGGAGCAGGCCTCCGCCGGGCAGGAAGCGCGCAATGCGAATCTGGCGGCGGCGTATTCGGTGGCGCGTTCGCTGAATCTTTCGCCGCAGCAGACGTGGCGCATGGACGCCATCAGCAAGCTCGTCGGCTATCAGCCCCCCGCCGCCGACGCCACCCCGGCGCCCGCGGCGAATCTTCAGCACATGATGCTCCCCGTCGAGGTGTCCACACCGCAAATGGCGAGCATGCTCAACCCTTTCTTCAATCAGATTGGCCTCGCCGCCGAGCCGACGGCGGGGATTCCCACCTCCGCCCTGCCGCCCAAGTGGATCGATGTCGACAAGGTCAAGCTCGCGCCCGGTTCCGTGTTCGCCATCCCGCTCGTGTCCGGCCCGACTGACATGGCGGCGATCGGCACCACGACCGAAGTTCTCCCCGACGGGACCGCGCTGGCGTTCGGACACCAGATGTTCGCGGAGGGCGACACCGATGTGCCGATGGCCACTGGTTTCGTGCATTACATCCAGCCCAATCTCAGCGCCAGCTTCAAGCTCGGCGGATCGATCAAGACCGTCGGCGCCGTCCTGCGCGACGAGACGGTCGCCGTCGTCGGCAAGCCGGGGGCGGCGTATCCCGTGGCGCCGATGACGGTGCATGTGCGACATCCCGCGCACCCGGAGCTTGATCGCGATTTTGACTACACCGTCGTGCATCACAGCCGGCTCTTCCCCTCGCTCGTCGCCGCCGCCGCCGGGTCCGCGCTGGAGACCGACACGACGATCCCCATGCTTAACACGCTCGACGTCGTCGCCAATATCGCTTACCGCGACGGCCAGAAGCTCGACCTGCACCAGGTCATCCCCGGCGCCAACGCCGGCGCGCTGGCGACCGCCTTCGTCCCACCCATCGCATCGACCATCGAAAATGAATTCGGCACGATGCGCGTCGATCACATCGATGCGACCGTGACGATTCGCCCCTCCGTCGAAGCCGCGTCGATCCTCAGCGCGACCGTCGTGCAGTCCACGGTCAAGCCCGGCGAAACGCTCACCGTCAACATTCGTCTGCTGCCCTACCGTGGAACCGAAATGCTCAAGCAGGTTCGGATCAAGGTTCCCGAGGACACCGCCGACGGGCAGTACAATCTGACGATCGGCGGATCACAGACCTATCAGCAGGTCCGCGCCACGCTCCGCCCGCACCTGATGCGCGCCGACAATCAGGCGGAACTGATGCAGGCCATGCAGCAGCTTCTGAACATCCGCGACGATGCGCTCTACGTCGTGCTGCGATTGAATGATACGAACAATGTGGCGATCGGCCGCAGCGAGCTGCCGAGTCTGCCCAGTTCGCGGTTGGCGCTGATGGCGGTGCCGACCTCGACGGTCACCACGCCGTTCGTCCCGTCCGTGGACGTGATCGAGCCGACGCCGTTCGTCATCCTCAATCAGATCAGTCTGCCCGTTTCGGTGCAGGAAGACCCGACCGCCAAGCCCTGAGAGGGTATTTATCCGTAAAGGAGCCGCCGCTTGTTCGCCCGATTCATCCGCACGTTGATCATCGTGTTGTGTCTGAGCCCCGCGGCACTGGCTATTCGGCCCGGCGAATGGAAGCACCAGACCGAAGCCGACTTCGCCGCCGCCACGCTCGATCACACCGTCGCCACCAACCTCGGCGAAGTCCAGCTTTCGCTCGACACCAAGGAACTCGCCCAGCTCGAGGGCGACGATTCGATCGTCTACGACATCGCCCGCCTGCCCGACGGCCGTGTGTTTCTGGCGGTCGGTCCGCACGGCAAGCTCGTCCAGCTCGACGGCGAGAAAGTCACGACCGTCGCTGAATATGAAGGCGCGCAGGTATTCAGTCTCGAAGCCACGAAGGCCGGGCTCTGGGTCGGCGTCAGCGGCGCGACCAGCAAGCTCGAACTCCGTACCGGCGACAAGATGGAGGTCAAGCAGACGATTGAGCTCAAGGATGTGCGATACGTGTGGGACCTGCTCCTGCTCGGTCAGCGCATGTTCATCGCCACCGGTGCGTCCGGTCAGGTGCTCGCCGTCGATGTCGATAAAAAGGAGCCCAAGCCGATCATCGCGCTCGACTGCGAGCAGGACAATGTGCTGTGCCTCGGCTCCGATGGCGCGGGCCGCATCTACGCCGGCACGGACGGCGATGGATTGGTGTATCGCCTCACGCCGATGAACAAGGGCGAGAAGTACGATGCATTTGTCATCTACGACGCCCCCGAGCCGGAAATCGGGGCGCTGCTCGTCCTGCCCGACGGCACGGTCTACGCCGGCACCGCCGACGCCGCGCAGGCCCGCCCCGGTCGCCTCGAAGAAGCCAGCACCGAGCAGAAGGGCCATCCCGAAAAGCTCACCAAGGAGCCGACCGAACCCAAGCTCCCCAATATCCCGCCCAAGCCCGAGCCCAAGCCCGGCGACAAGCCGCATCCCGCTGAGCCGAACAAGGCCCAGGCCCCCGCCGCGCCAGGGTCTGAAGTAGCCGAGGCCAAGCCACAGGCCCCCGCCAAGCCAACGCCCGAGCAGTACAACGAGTTGCGTGACGCTGTGGCGGCCCGGCTCGAAGAGGCCCGCAAGTCCGGCCGAATCTCCATGCAGGCCGGGTCACGCTCCGGCCCTTCCGGCGCGACCGTCGCCCGCCTGCGCAACGCCGCTGCCGGCGGCGGCTCCACCCGTCGCCCCGGCGCGGCGCCGACCAAGGAAGGCAATGCGATCTATCGCATCTCCGCCGACGGCTTTGTGCGCGAAGTCTTCCGCGAATCCGTCATGATCCTTCGCATCGTCAAGGCCGATGACACCCTGCTTGTCGCCACCGGCAATGAAGGCCAGCTCTACCGCGTCAGCCCCGATGTCGGTGAAGTCACGATTCTCGCCGACCTCGAACCGCAGCAGGTCCCCGCGCTCTTCGACCTCGGCAAGGGCGAGTTCCTCGTCGGCACCGCCAACCCCGGCCGCATCATGAAACTCACAGATGCCTACGCCCCCGCCGGCACGCTCACCTCGATCACCCTCGACGCCAAACAGATCAGCTTGTGGGGCAACCTTCAGGTGATGGCCTCGACCCCCAAGGGCACAAGCGTCGAAATCCAGACCCGCTCCGGCAACGTCGGCGATCCCGATGCCGGTTCGTGGTCCCCCTGGTCCGACCCGCAGAAGATCGACCCCACCGGCGCCAGCTACTTCAAACTGCTGAGCCCCAGCGCCCGGTTCCTCCAGTATCGCCTGACGCTCAACTCCGACGGCAAGGCCTCGCCGAGCGTCATCAGCGTGGCGCTGCGCTACCTGATGCCCAATCTCCCGCCGACGATCAACTCGATTAAGGCCGAGTACGCCCAGAACAATTCGCGCGGCGGCCCCGAAGGCGCCGAGCCCCAGCCCAAGTCCGTGCTCAAAGTCGACTGGGAGGCCTCCGACGCCAATGCCGACAAGCTGACTTACACGCTTGAAGCCAAGCCCTTCGCCACCGACGCCCCGTACATCACCATCGCCGACAAGATCGACGCCAACTCCTTCGATTGGGACACGCGGACGATGCCCGACGGACGTTACACGCTTCGCATCACCGCTTCCGACGCCGCCGACAACATCCCTGATCAGGCCCTCTCGTCCAGCCGCCGGTCCGACCCGGTGACGGTCGACAACACCCCGCCGGACGTGGGCGAACTGGCCGTCAAGACCGATGGCAAGACCGCGACCGTGTCGCTCAAGGCCTCCGACGCCCTGTCGCCCATCGCCGAGGTCCGCTACGCTCTGGACTCGGAAAAGGACTGGCATCTGGTGCTTCCGGAAGATTTGATCTACGATTCGACTTTGGAATCGGTGGTGGTTAAAATGGCGGACCTCGCGCCGGGTCGCCACGTGGTGACGGTGCGGGTGGCGGATACGCAGGGCAACACGCGCTACGTGTCGCAAACCTTCGATATCAAAGCCAAGTAACCCGTTTAGCGAGGCCGCTTGCGGCCTGCGTCCCCGGAGCCAGCCATGAGCACGCATTATCCCAAGAAGATCTCCAATCGTAAGCGGAAACGCCATTTCGGATTCCGCGCCCGCATGAAGACCCGCGGCGGCCGCAAGGTTCTCAACGCCAAGCGCCGCGTCGGTCGTCATCGTTTGAGCGCCTGACCGCCCGAATCATCGATTTCCCCAAGGCCGCGCCGCCTCAAGCAGCGCGGCCTTTTCTTTTGTATGCTCCTCGCATGTCCGAACTTGTCGCCATCCAGGGCGTCGCACCCCGACGCGTCGAATCCGCCGGCTCCATCGACGACTACGCCGCCCGCATCGCCGCCGCCGCGCAGGCCGGTGAATCGCTCGTCGACTACGGCCTCGCCCATCACGACCTCGGTCACCCCCCGCCCGCCGACTTCGTCCACATCGCCCCGCCCGCCGGCGTCCTCGATCATTACATCCCCGATATGACCGTCCGCGTCGCCGCCGGCACGTCGCTTGCCGACCTGCAGGCCGCGCTCGCTCAGCGAAACCAGTATCTGCCCCTCGACGGCGCCGCCGCGCACATGACCCTCGCCGAGATCATCGCGCACAACGTCTACGGCCCCGCCCGCGCTTCGCAGGGCAACATCCGCGATCTCCTCCTCGGCCTGCATTACGTCAACGCCGCCGGACATCGCATCAAAGTCGGCGGTCGCACCGTCAAAAACGTCGCCGGGTATGACGTGACCCGCTTCATGGTCGGCAATCTCAACACGCTCGGCCTCATTGCCGAAGCCACCGTCCGCACCGCCGCGATCCCGCCGCAGATCACCCGCCTGACCATCACCGGCGTCGCCCCCGCTTCCCTCGCCCCGCTCGTCACCGATCTGCTCCTCTCCGACGCCGCGCCGTATGCGATGCGCCTCACCGTCACCCCGCCGAATAATCCCCTGCTGCACATCACCTACGCCGACACGCCGCGCGGATGCAACGTGCGATGCGATGCGCTCAAGAACTGGCTCGTCGCTCAGCGATGGTCCATCGCGGACACGTCCCGCCATGACGACGATTTCCCCGCCGACCTGAAGCGCCAATTCGCCGATGCCGACGCGATGTTGAAACACCCCGCGCGCGTCAAGTTGATCGTCCCGCCCGCGTCGACCGGCAAGATCCTTGAAGCAATTGCGATGATGCAACCGCGTCCGACATCGCTCACCGCCCTGCCGACGCACGGCGTCATTCACCTCGCCGCCGACTGGTCCGCAGACGACGCCGCGGCGTTCGACAAATCGGCGCTGAAACTGATTGCGCCGGTGCATGGCATGCGCCTCTGGCTCCGCCGCCCCGACGGAGCCGTCGCGATTCGCCCCTTCGCGCCCCCGCAGTCCGACTGGCCTTTAATGCATCAGCTCAAATACGCGATGGACCCCGACAACTGTTTCAACCCCGGGCGATTTCCATGAGTGAAACCTCGACGACATCCCCCGCGCTTTCGCTTGACGAGCGCACGCTCAAACAGGCCCACGCCTGCGTGCACTGCGGCTTGTGTCTGCCCGCCTGCCCGACCTACACGCAGGACGGCGACGAAAACGATTCGCCCCGCGGGCGCATCCACATCATGAACGCCCTGCACGAAGGCCGCATCGAGCCGACCACCGCCGTCGTGCGCCATCTCGATCTTTGCCTGGACTGCCGCGCCTGTGAAACCGCCTGTCCCTCCGGCGTCGTGTATCACGAAATCATCGAGGAAACACGGGCGAAATTGAAGTCCCCCATCCCGCCGTCCTTCAGCGACCGCATCGTCAATTACCTGTGCCTGCACGTCATGCCCTACCCCCGCAAACTCCGCTGGGCGCTCCTCCCGGCGCGCCTCCTTCAGAAAGTCCGGCTCTACGGACTCGTGTCAAAACTCGGCGGAAACAAACTCGCGAAGATGCAGCAGATGTTGCCCGACACCGGCCCGCTCTGGCCGAAGGAACTGGCGGCGCATCATCCGGCGAATGGCGCGCCGCGCATGAAAGTCGGTTTCCTCGCCGGGTGCGTCGGGTCGGTGATGTATGGTCACGTCAATCGCATGGCCGTCGAACTGCTCGCACATCTGGGATGTGAAGTGGTCGTGCCCCCTTCGCAAAACTGCTGCGGCGCGATTCATCATCACGGCGGGCATCCCGACGTCGCCGCCGATTTCGCCAAGCGTAACATCGAAGCGTTCGAAGGATGCGACCGAATCGTCAACGCCATCGCCGGTTGCGGCGCGATGCTCAAGGACTACGGTCATCTGCTGCGCGACGACGCTGCATGGGCCGACCGGGCCGCCGACTTCGTGAAGCGCACGCGCGACATCAGCCAGTTGCTTGCCGAGCTGGACCCGCCGGCCCCGACGCACCGCGTAAGCATGACAGCCGTGTATCACGATGCCTGTCACCTGGCCCATGCCCAGAAGATCACCGCCGAGCCGCGCCGTCTGCTTGCAAAGGTCGAGGGTTTGCGACTGATCCCGCTCGCCGAGTCGGACATGTGCTGCGGTGCCGCCGGGACCTACAACCTTCAGCAGCCGGCGATGGCGACCGATCTGGGATCCCGGAAGATTCGTCACATCCGCACCACCGGCGCAGGCATCTGCATCACCGGCAACGTCGGCTGCGCCATGCAGATTCAGTCACAGGCCCGCTCCGAAGGCCTCGCCCTGACCGTCCTTCACCCCGTCGAAGTCCTGCACCGGGCGTACCTCGGCTCGTGACCACATTGGCTCCCGGCACGCCATTCTGGTGTGCCACATTGGTCACTCCCTCGGTCCATCTCTCTTCGCACCCCCGCTGGCGCTCTTGAAACAGCAATTCTCGTTTGGCACGCATCTTGCTTTACCTATTTCCATCGTTCTGCGCCTTTTTTTCTCTCCTCCGCCCGTGACACAGTCCTGCAACGGGAACTGACACGGGCTTTTTTACGCGCCCAACTCGAAAGCGCAGGGATCGCC